>NZ_JBFUHK010000039.1:0-38254 GCF_056402435.1 Rahnella sp. P4_A8
ATTTATTACAGTCATTTTGCGCACTGTCTCGCAGCAATGAGCAGAACATTGCTGGCTGGAACGAATACGCTTTTTATTTCCTGAAATTCTGGTTATTACTAAATAAGCGATAAGTTGAAGATAAATGAAGTGCGATAACTCAGGAGCAGTTTGTGGACAGATGCGTGTTTTACATTTCGGACGGTACCGCGATTACAGCAGAAGTTTTAGGCCATGCTGTGCTTTCACAATTTCCGGTAAATGCCACAACCTATTCACTCCCCTTTGTTGAAAGTGAAGAGCGCGCCAAAGCTGTCTGCCGGCAAATTAATGAAATTTTTGAGAAAACCGGTGCCCGCCCACTGGTGTTTTATTCCATCATTTCACCCAACATCCGCGACATCATTAAAAACAGTGAAGGTTTCTGTCAGGATATTGTTCAGTCGCTGGTCGCCCCCTTACAGAATGAGCTGGGCGTAGATCCTACCCCAATTGCCAACCGGACGCATGGCCTGACAGCCAGCAACATCAGTAAATACGATGCGCGCATTGCCGCGATTGATTACACGCTGGCCCACGACGACGGGATTTCCCTGCGCAACCTCGATCAGGCGCAGGTGATTTTACTGGGGGTCTCGCGTTGCGGTAAAACGCCGACCAGCCTTTATCTGGCATTACAGTTTGGTATCCGCGCGGCTAACTACCCATTTACCGCCGACGATATGGACAATATCCAGTTACCTGCCGCGTTAAAACCGCATATGCATAAGCTATTTGGCCTGACGATTGACCCGGAACGACTGACGGCAATTCGCCAGGAACGCGTTGAAAACAGCCGCTATGCATCTTTGCGCCAGTGCCGGATGGAAGTCTCTGAGGTAGAAGCTTTATTCCGCAAAAATCAGATCCGTTACCTCAACAGTACAAATTATTCTGTTGAGGAGATTTCGGCGAAGATCATGGACAGCTTCGGCATGAGTCGCCGGATGTTCTGAATCCTTTTACTGATGTAGATGGCATATCCTGCCGCCAATGGTTGAATTCATCGGGTTTTGCGTTATTGTGATCGGCATCACTTCCCGGTATTCCTGCCGCAGCGAAGAAACAAATTTTTCGAGAACACGATGTCACAAACAGATGAACTGCGTACGACGCGCATCGACAGCCTGATTACGCCTCAGGCACTGGCAGACAAACTGCCAATTTCCCCGTCGGTCGCACAACACGTGATGGAATCACGTAAACGAATTGAAAAGATTATCAGCGGTGAAGATCAGCGGTTGCTGGTCGTTGTCGGCCCCTGCTCAATCCACGATATAGAAGCGGCTATTGATTACGCGGGCAAGCTCAGCGTATTGCGTGAAAAGTATCAGGATCGCCTGGAAATCGTCATGCGTACGTACTTTGAAAAGCCACGCACCGTTGTCGGCTGGAAAGGCCTGATTTCAGACCCTGAACTGAACGGTTCCTGCCGTGTGAATGACGGTATTGAGCTGGCACGTAAAGTATTACTGACCGTCAACCAACTAGGCATCCCGACAGCGACCGAATTCCTTGATATGGTGATCGGACAATATATTGCCGACTTGATCAGCTGGGGTGCCATCGGCGCTCGCACCACCGAAAGTCAGATCCACCGCGAAATGGCCTCGGCACTTTCCTGCCCTGTTGGTTTTAAAAATGGCACTGACGGAAATACCCGCATCGCCATCGATGCTATCCGTTCGTCGCGCACCAGTCATATGTTCCTGTCACCGGACAAAAAGGGTCAGATGACCATTTACCGTACCGCCGGCAACCCTTACGGCCATGTGATTATGCGTGGAGGTAAAAAACCGAATTATCATGCGGATGACCTCGAACAAGCCTGCCTGAATCTGGCGGAATTCGATTTGCCGCAGCGGCTGGTGGTCGATTTCAGTCATGGCAACTGCCAGAAACAGCACCGTCGTCAGCTTGAGGTAGCAGAAGATATTTGCCAGCAAATCATCAGCGGTTCAACTGCCATTGCGGGCATCATGGCGGAAAGTTTCCTGGTTGAAGGCACACAGCCCATCGTTCACGGCAAACCTCTGATTTACGGCAAATCGATTACCGACCCATGTCTGAGTTGGGAAGACACCGAGACATTACTCTCAATGCTTGCGCAGGCAACAAACAGCCGGTTCTGATCACTTTGCTGTAACCTTCTTAAGGGCAACTTTGGTTGCCCTTTTTTGTGTCAGTAGCAGGCCTGGGGGCGTGTAACCCTCTGTCTGTTCTGATGCTTCTCCGCGCATCCCCTCCTGCTTCCCCTCTTAAATTAAGGGGTTAACGCCACAGAATTACATTCCAGCGACAAAAATCTTCTTGATGTGTTTAGGTAATGATTTGATAATGATTATCAAATTGATATTAATTCCCATTACCACACGTGTATTAAACGTACTCTTGCCATAAATATTTTTACAAATCATTCACATAACATCGCAAGCTTTATCCGCCAAAGAGCGGGTGACTTTAGACAACGAGGAAACAGCAATGCATTCAGTTCACTATCAGGACTATTTACAGGCAAAAGAAGCTAATCCCGGTAAATATGCCCGCGATCTGGCGGGAATTTTACGGATAAGCGAAGCTGAGTTAACGGCTTTACGTGTTTCCCATGATGCTGCGCGTCTGGATGTTGATGCCCGTAGCTTGCTGGCTGCTCTGGAGAATGTCGGTGGCACCAAGTCAATCACCCGTAACAACTTTGCCGTACACGAGCAGGAAGGTCGCTATGAGAATCAGCATCTCAGCGGTCACGCCGGTCTGATCCTTAATCCACGCGCGCTGGACCTGCGTTTGTTCCTGCAACACTGGCTGCACATTTTCAGCCTGTCAGAAACCACGGCCCGCGGCGTTCGCCACAGCATTCAGTTCTTCGATGCGCACGGTGATGCCGTTCATAAAGTGTATAACACCGATGAAACTGACATGGCAGCATGGGACGCGCTGATTGCGCAGTACAAAAGTGACGTCAATCCTCCGCTGCAAATTGAAGTCGCCCCTGAAGTTCCGGCTCCGACGACAGCCGCCGACACCAGCACTCTCGATGCTGAATGGCGTGCAATGACCGACGTTCACCAGTTCTTCCAGTTGCTGAAACGTCACGATGTCACCCGCCAGCAAGCGTTTAAAGCTGTCGGGGATGATCTGGCATGGCGCGTCGATAACGGCTCGCTGACGCGTTTACTGAATATCGCCAAAGATGACCAAAACGAAATCATGATTTTTGTAGGCAACCGGGGTTGCGTGCAAATTTTCACCGGTCCGATTGAAAAGGTCATGCCGCACGGTGAATGGATTAACGTCTTCAACAAACAGTTCACCCTGCATCTGGTGGAAAGTGCTATCGCGGAAAGCTGGATCACCCGTAAGCCGACCAAAGACGGTTTCGTGACCAGCCTGGAGTTATTTGCCGCTGATGGTACGCAGATCGCGCAAATTTACGGTCAGCGTAACGAAGGCAATCCTGAACAAACTCAGTGGCGGGAACAACTGGCACAACTTAGCAATGAAGGTGTTGCAGCATGAACAAAACCTTGAAAATGGTGGCCGCTATTACAGCATTGCTGGCGACCCCGATGCTGTATGCCGCTGAAAAGCTTGTCAGTATTGGCGGTGACGTTACCGAAATTGTTTACGCACTCGGTGCGGGCAACGAAGTGGTCGCCCGCGACAGTACCAGCTTGCGTCCGCAGGCAGTACTGGCCCTGCCGGACGTCGGTTATATGCGCCAGCTCAATACTGAAGGGATTTTGTCTATGCACCCGTCGCTGGTGCTGAGCAGCGAACTGGCAGAACCCTCACTGGTGTTAAAACAGCTTGAGCAGAACGGCGTAAAAGTGGTGCGTGTGCCGGGGAAACCTTCTGCGGACATCGTCCCGGATAAAATCGAAGTAATTGCCGCAGCGCTGAACCGTCAGGCGGAAGGTGAAAAACTGATCGCGACCTATCGTTCGCAGATTTCTGCTATTCAACACGATGCCCTGCCGGTAAAAATGTTGTTTGTGATGAGCCACGGTGGCATGTCATCTATGGCAGCAGGTCAGAATACTGCGGCAGATGCGATGATTACGTCTGTCGGGGCGAAAAATGCCATGCAGGGATTCAGTCGTTACCGTCCGCTGTCACAGGAAGGGGTGATTGCCGGTGCGCCGGATATCCTGCTACTGACCGCTGACGGAGTTAAAACCCTGGGTGGAATGGATCAGGTGTGGAAACTGCCGGGTGTTGCTATGACGCCTGCGGGCAAAAATAAGCGTGTGCTGGTCATCGATGATATGTCCCTGCTGGGCTTTGGTTTGCAAACACCTGCGGTGATGGCACAACTTCGTCAGGCTGCGGAACAAGCAAAATGAGTAGCATGAGCCCTCCGGTGCCGTCAGGTCGCCGTTCGCCAGTTTGGGCGATGATTGGCCTTGGCGGCGCTCTGCTGGTGCTGGCCGTGATGGCCGCGAATACCGGCGCGATGTCACTGTCGTTAAGGACGTTACTCGCACGTCCATTTGGCGATAGTTTATGGCAGGTCTGGCTGACAATCCGCCTTCCCCGCGTGCTGCTGGCGGTGGTAGTCGGTTGCGCGCTGGCCAGTTCCGGTGCGGTTATGCAGGGATTGTTTCGCAACCCGCTGGCGGACCCCGGCCTGCTTGGGATCAGCAGCGGCGCGGCGCTTGCGGTTGCCCTGACTATAGTGATGCCACTGGCATTGCCACCCTTGCTGGCCCTGTACAGCCATATGATCAGCGCATTTGCTGGCAGTCTGGCCATTTCAGCCATCGTCTTTACACTGAGTCGTTTCGGCCATGGTGGGTTATCGCGCTTACTGCTTGCCGGTATTGCCATCAATGCACTGTGCGGTGCCGCTGTCGGCGTGCTGACCTACGTCAGTGATGACCAGCAGTTACGCCAGTTCTCTTTGTGGAGCATGGGCAGTCTCGGGCAGGCGCAATGGCCGACACTGGCTGTGGCCTCTTCGCTGATCCTGCCAGCCTGTGTTGCGTCCCTGTTCATGGCGCGGCGCCTGAATATCCTGCAATTAGGTGAAGAAGACGCGCACTATCTCGGTGTGAATGTCCGCCGCACGCAGTTGCAATTATTGCTGCTGAGCGCCCTGCTGGTCGGGGCTGCTGTCGCGGTTTCTGGTGTGATCGGTTTTATCGGTCTGGTGATCCCGCACCTGTTGCGGATGCGTATTGGCGCAGACCACCGCTGGCTATTACCGGGATCGGCCATGGCGGGTGCCTGCCTGCTTTTGCTCGCTGACACGCTGGCCCGCACACTGGTTGCTCCGGCAGAAATGCCGGTGGGATTGCTCACCAGCCTGATTGGCGGGCCGTATTTCTTATGGCTGATCCTGCGCCCGGGAGTTCCGCGTAATGTCTGACTTTACTTCATCAATGGTTGCAGAAAATCTGACGTATTCCGTCAATAGCCGCCGGTTAATTGACGATGTTTCACTCAGCTTGCAAAGCGGAGAGATGGTGGCGTTGATTGGGCCAAACGGTGCCGGAAAATCAACACTGATGCGTATGCTGACCGGCTACCTGATGCCACAATCGGGGCAGATTTCGCTTCAGGGAAGACAACTCAATGACTGGCCGGCACAGGAACTGGCGCGCACCCGGGCAGTTATGCGTCAGAACAGTACATTGGCGTTTGGCTTTAGCGTGCGGGAAGTACTGACACTCGGGCGTTCACCGCACGGTCAGCAAAATATGCAACGGGCACTGACTGAAGTCATGACGCAAACCGATTGTCTGAATCTGGCAGAAAGAGATTATCGCCATTTATCGGGGGGCGAACAGCAGCGGGTTCAACTGGCGCGGGTACTGATCCAGCTCTGGCAACCCGCCCCTTCCTCACGCTGGTTGTTTCTCGATGAACCTACATCGGCGCTGGATTTATATCATCAGCAACACGCGTTGCGTTTGCTGCGACAGCTAACCAGGCAAACGCCGCTGGCGGTATGTTGCGTGCTGCATGATCTCAATCTTGCGGCGTTGTATGCCGACCGGATTATTTTATTGCACGGCGGAAAAGTGGTCGCCAGCGGGACGCCCGTTGACGTACTGAGCGAAGCCATACTGAGCCGCTGGTATCAGGCCGATTTGAACGTCTGCCCGCATCCGGAAACCGCATTGCCGCAAGTTTTCTTACGCCAGTAGAGACGGTTCAATAAAAATGCCACATTCAGATGTGGCATTTTTTATCTCAGCTCGAACAAGATATTTCGAGGTGTTTTCCCCAGTCGGGTGGCAATTTCGCCATTTCATCATACTGAGGCGCATCGCTGTAAGGGTCACGCAATGCCTGGTGAAGTTGCTCCAGCGCACTGATATCATCCACTTCAGCCCTTTCGATGGCTTTCTGCGCCAGATAATTTCTCAAAATAATGCGTGGATTACTTTGTTTCATGGCGTCCTGCCGCGTGGCATCATCAATATCTTCCGTTTGTAAACGATGACGATAAGCCTGATACCAGCTGTCAAAAGCGTCACGGTCGATGAATTCATCCCGTAAAGGCGACGCGGCCTGCTGTTGTTCTGTCTGGCTGAGCAACCTGAAAGTCTGCGTGAAATCCCGCCCCTCTTTCGCCATCAGACTTAGCAGCCCGGTGAGCAGATCGTTATCCTGTTTATTCTCGGTAAAGAAACCCAGTTTGCCGCGCATCAGCGTGCCATAGGCCCTCATCAGCGCCGGTTCATACTCGCCAAGCGCGGTCTGGAGCTGTTCCGTGGACATCAGGCCGGATAGCGTTTGTGCCAGACGATGCAGGTTCCAGTAAGCCACCGCCGGCTGATTATCGTAGCTGTAACGCCCCTGATGATCGGAATGGTTGCAGATATAACCCGGCTTATAATCGTCGAGGAAACCGTAAGGGCCGTAATCGATAGTCAGTCCGAGAATCGACATATTGTCGGTATTCATTACGCCGTGTGCAAACCCGATACTTTGCCATTGTGCAATCAGCGCAGCGGTTCGTTCCACCACACTGGTAAACCATTGCTGGTAGCGTGATGCGTCAACCGGCTCACTTTCCAGCAACCGGGGCCAGTGATGTGCGATGACATAATCTGCCAGTTGCCTGACATGTTCAGGCTGTTTGCGGTAGTAGAAGTGCTCGAAATGACCAAAGCGAACATGGCTTTCCGCCACGCGGATCAGCATCGCACCGCGCTCAGGCTGCTCGCGGAAAACCGGCTCATCACTGGTGGCAATCGTCAACGCCCGCGTTGTCGGCACCGATAAATGATGCAGCGCTTCCGAGGCGAGAAACTCACGCACGACAGAACGCAAAACCGCACGACCATCTCCCATTCGTGAATAAGGTGTCAGCCCGGCCCCTTTCAGATGCCAGTCGAACCGTTTTCCGGAAGGTAAAACCTGTTCACCCAGTAAAATACCCCGCCCGTCGCCCAGTTGTCCGGCCCACTGGCCGAACTGATGTCCGCTATAAACCTGAGCCAGAGGCTGCATACCGGGGAAGAGTTTTTCACCGCACCAGTATTCGCGATGCTGAGCATCGAAAAGCGAGTCATCCAGCCCCAGTTCACGCGCCAGTGGTTCGCTGTGATAAAGAAGCCGTGCGCCTTTTAGCGGCGTCGGTTGCAGTTGCGTGTAAAAGTCAGGCAACTGGTCAGCATAATGATGTTCAAATCGCGGCATAAATCCCCCTTTTTAATAGTGTAGGACTGCGGGACGTTAATTAACACGGAGCGAATGCAGGGAGATTATGACCTTGAGTGATAAAAAATCCCGGCACAGCAGGCGCTGGCCGGGATCCTGAGAGTGAAACAACCTGCGACGATCAGTGAAATTGGGTGGGCCGCACAAGCAGGCTGTCCAGTTCAGCGGGCTCAACACCAGGCCATAGCAAACCCTTCACCCCTTGTATTTCTACTTTGCGTAACGCATCAAAATAGTCCTGAGAGTCGAGCCCGTCGACCACGATATTACGGCAAAACCGGTTAACATTTCTTATCAGCGAGGGCATCACGATAGTGAAATGTTCCCCCTCACAGAGCTGCCAGAAAAGATTTTTGTCGAGCTTCACCCACTGAAAAAGATGGTCAAAAACGGGCACCATGTTAATAGTGCCTGAGCCGAAGTTTTCCAGACAAAGTGGAAAATATTGTTTTAATGCAACCAGTTGCTGGTTATTTTTGCCTTCGGAAAGACGCGGAAACGACTCGCTCAGATTAAGATGAATGAAAGTATGCATGCTGAACGCATTGCGGAGATTTTCATCTTCCAGCAATAAGGCCACCTGTTTTTCCTCAACACTGATATTCAAAATAACCTGATTATCGCTAAACCATCGGGCATGCTCACCCGCCCATATCTGTTGCTCATTAAGAAACCGTAATAACTGCTGCGGTGTTAACAGGTTCAGTACCAGTTCTGTGGGCATGACTAACTTGCTGTCTGCGCTGGAAAAACGGCAAATTAATTCTATGGCGAGTAATTTCCCGTCAATGGTATAGACCGGCTGGCACAGGTAGCTGCTGTTAAAGGCCGTATCGAATTGTATTTTCATTTTTGTCCAAAACATCAACGGCACGACTAATTGATTAATAACTTTTTTGACTATCAATCAGATCATAAAGATACCGGAGCCCCGAGGCGAAACCGAAATATTAGAGAAATTGATATCAATAAAGAGCCTGTCCGGTTGTAAGTGTACAGAGACGACCACACGAGCGGCTGCGATTCAAAGTTTTTTAAAAACGCCTTTCCCTTATTGCCTTCTTTTTAGGGGTTATAACAGTCAACACAGGGATTTCAGACTAATCTTATCGCCAGAGGTGAAAACACGCAACTTGCCTTGTGAGCGCTATCAATCCTTTTTCAACAAGAATTCCTGCTTTATTTTGTGCTAATGCCCAAAAAGCATGTTACTAAATATTTTAGCTAATGGTTATAGTGTCTTATGGAATATTGCGCAAGTGACGGGATTCACAACCGGGCTTTTAAGAATGATGAGTAATTTTGCTAAGGTAATAATAAACCGGAGGTTATTCGTCATCATCACCGACCTCCGGCATTCTCAACTTTACTGGATACAACGCACCAGCCAGTTTTGCAGTTCAGTGAGTTCAGCCTGCATCGCCGGATATCGGATAATGATGCGCTGGCAGGCTTCCCCGACGTCCTGCGCGTGATAGCGCGTGCCTGCCAGCTCCGCGGCTAATCTCTGTAACGGTGCGGGATTAAGGCTGTCGGTGAAAATCTGCGCACGGCTGATGTTGCCCTTCTCCACATCAAAGTGAATATCCACCCCGCCCCAGATAAACCGTTCGTTCAGTAAATGGCTGAAGGCCGGTGCTTTGCCGAAATTCCATTCCCAGCTGCTTTGTTTAGCAAATCTTTCGGGGAATCCCGGAATGTCAGGAAACACCTCCGGAGAGATGATTTCAGGTTTTACATTCCCACCATACCAGTCGAAAAATGCCGCAATCACGGCCTGGCAAATTTGCTCATGATTGATATCCGGCACAAACTCATTGAGATTCGCGACCCTCGAACGCACCGAAGTGATCCCTTTCGCCTGCAACTTTTTGACGTCCGGATTGAGATAGTTGGCGAGACGGCTGAGATCGGCATTAAGCAGTAACGTGCCGTGATGGAAGCCGCGGTCGGCTGTTTCACGATAGGCGGAACCGGAAATTTTCCGCTCGCCTTCCGGCGTCTGTACCACCAGATCGTTACGACCCGAGGCAATAGCATCGATACCCAGCGTTTTTAGTGCGTTGAGAATAATGCCGGTTGAAACGCTTTTATCGTATTCCGGTTTGCCCGCCATGAAGGTGAAACAGGTATTCCCGAGATCGTGAAAAACCGCCCCGCCGCCACTGCTGCGCCGCGCCAGACGAATGCCGTCTTCTTCCATTCTGCGGGTATTGCATTCTTTCCACGGATTCTGCGCCTGCCCGATAACCACGGTTTCGGAATTTCGCCAGAGGAATAACACACGCTGCGTGGTCATCTCGCGGAAAATACAATCTTCTACGGCCAGATTGAACCAGGGATCGTAAGAATCGGAAAGTAATAGTCTGAGAGGTTTCATTGCATATTCATCCTGAATGAGTCTGCTTTGATAATAACAGCAAAAAACAGGATGAAATACGCAGTGAAATCAGGGGGAATGCGATTGGGCACCGTGTCAGATACGGCGCGCCTGCCAGTACACTTTTCGCCAGTAAACGTTGTCGAGTGAAGAACGGGTCACGCCCTGGCTGGTCGAGGCATGAATAAACTGATCGGCAGTATCATAAATACCGACATGCAAACCATTTTCACCGCTGCCGGTTTTGAAGAAGACTAAGTCGCCGGGCAACAATTCATCACGTGGCACTTTGGTGCCAATTTTGGTCTGGTCGGCGGTCGTTCTCGGCAGCACGACGCCAAACCGATCGCGGTAAGTGCGGAAGACAAAACCAGAACAGTCAACGCCGCTCGGTTGTAATCCGCCGTAACGATACGGGGCACCGTGCCATTGGCTGAGCTGGTCGTTAAGCTCGGCCACGACAGTAATAGAATCGGCAAACCTGCCGCTTGGCGGCGGAGCGTGGCTGCTGCAACCGTTAAGAATTAATGCGGCAACGGCCAGCAGGGAATACATGGATACGGATGAGCAGCGCATAGTGCATTCCTTCTCGAATAGCATCACGGCCTGACCAGACGCGAAGGTTTACGCGCGCCGGATAAGTCGCCGTTATCTAAGAACTAATAGAATTTAGCGCTATTTTATCCGTCATCCAATGTTTAATGATGTTTTTTATCGTCATAAAAATCATTCAATGGGATTTTTTTACCGGTTTACTGTGGATAAGCCAGACACCTGACAGGATAAGCAACCCGCCAATTGTTTTACTTAAGCTGATGCTTTCATTGAACCAGGGCAGCGTTACTGCGGCAATATACACCAGCGCATAACTCAGACTCAGTAAGGTATACGCCCGGTTGAGTGGCAGGTAACGCAAGGCAAAGAACCAGCATCCCATCGATAATATATAGCCACACAGCCCCATAAAAACGGCAATCAGGGCATGTAAATGGCTAACAATAAAGGGAGTATCTATAGCGGCCAGTGAAAACAACGGGATCTGCACTATGCCCCATTTCATCAGTAATTGTGCCGCCGTTACCAGCAAAACACTTCCCGCACTCCACAGGTATCCTTTCATAAGCTGACACTCATTAGTGCAATACCACACATGATCAGTGCGACGCCGCACCAGTGGCGGCCATCGACAACTTCACCGAAGAACCATCGGGCACACAGCGTGATCAAGACGAAATTCAGGCTGAGCATCGGATAAGCCAGGCTCAGCGGCAATAATTGCAATACACGTAACCATAACAGCATGGCGATACCGAGCAACAATATCGCCAGCCCGAGCCAGCGTAAAACCCTCGCCATGCCATGCGCAGCAACCTGTGCGGCCTGCTTCTGACAAAGCTGACCGGCACAGGTGACAACGCTGACGACAAGAACCAGAAGGAAACCGGTCATGGCAGTTTTTTGTAGAATAACAGTGCCTGACGGTCGATCCGCACCGTTTGATCCGCAGGAGGCAGAGAGGATTTCACCGCAGCATTACGGTCAAGTCTGAGGATCAGAGAGACATTTCCTGCCTGACGCGCTTGTTGCAGCCACTGTGAGAAATGTGCCGCATCGACAAAATTGTCTTTGGCATCCGGATAGCTCAAACCGTATTGCAGCTCACCCTTTTCATCAAACATCAGAATATCGCTGCGCTTGAGTGTCCACGCAACTGCGGTTGCCACACCGACGTTATCTGTCAGCACATAACGACTGTCTTTCAGCAACGCCATATTTTGCGTCAAAAAGGGCTGTGGCTGTTTGGAATCCATCACTTTTTTCGGAATAGCCTGTCCGGCCAGCAATGCCAGCACCAGCGGGCAAAGGGCAGCCCAATACCAGCGCTTTTTCAAATCCGTCAGCGACACTGCGCCAGCCAGCGCCCACACGGCAAAACACAGAATACCGATCAGGGCATGCGGCAACTCAGAACGACTGAACACGGCTTTGATGTGGAAAGGTAATATGCCGGAGATCAACAGAACTGCCACGGCCAGCAACACACCAAACACGATGTTGAGGGTCCCATTGGCTTTCAGTGCACGTAATTTTCCTGACTCAAGGATCTTATCTAAATAATCCGCCATCAGCAGGGCAAGCGGCGCAAAGCACGGCAAAATGTAAGTCGGCAATTTACCTTTAGCAATGCTAAAGAAAATCAGCGGCATGATTGCCCAGCTCAGCAGGAAGAACAATTCCGGACGCATGACGCGTTGAGTCCAGCCCGCCCGCAAAGCTCCCGGTAACAACCCGAGCCATGGCAGCGCCCCCAGAAACAGCACCGGCAGGTAATACCAGAAAGGTGCCTTGTGCTGAGCATCAGCCTCAGCAAAACGCTGAATATGCTCAACCCAGAAGAAGTAGTTCCAGAAGTCCGGCTCCCGGTGTGCTATCGCCAGCACCCACGGCAGGCTCAGTACCGCCGCACTCACAATCGCCAGGGGCCCCCAGCCAAGCAGGGTTTTGAAACGCTTTTCGCGCCAGATAATCGGCAGAACCGCAATAACCGGTAACGCCAGCGCCAGAAAGCCTTTGGTCATAAAACCCATACCACAGGCCAGCCCGAGTGCAATCCAGCTCAGGGCTTTTTGCGGTGTACGCGATACCCGCAGGCAGAAATAGCTTGCGACCATTGCGGCCGTCATCCACAGCGTGATCATCGGATCCATCACACTGTAAGTCCCGATGCCGAAAACCAACGTCATGGACAGATAAATCAATGCCGCAGTGTAAGCCGTCTGGCGGTTGCGCCACATAAGATGCGCCAGCCAGAACACTAAAATCGCGCTAAGCGCCGTGCTGAATACCGATCCAAAACGCACGGCAAAGTTGCTGTCGCCAAAAATCATCTGGCTGATATTGTTAAACCAGTAACCCGCGACGGGTTTCTCAAAATAGCGTAACCCGAGAAGATGTGGCACAACCCAGTCGCCGCGCTGGAGCATTTCGCGGCTGATTTCTGCATAACGGGTTTCATCGGGTTGCCATAAGAGACGGGTGTTAAGAGGAACAAGGTAAACCAGGGCAAAGAACACCAAAATCAGCGTGCCCCACAAGCCTTTAATTGTTTTCGACATCAGGAAAAACCTTCTTGCTGACAGCCTAACCAGCCTTCCCGACCCGGGAAACTGGCGCGAACCACTTTGCCTCTTGGCAATGTACTGAGATCTTGCGGCAGCAACTCACCCAGCGCGCAAAACTGGATCCCCTGCGCAGACGCACGGGTTAACAATTCATCGAACTGTTTAGCCAGTGACATGCCTTCCACTTCGGCATGAATGGTATAAACCGGTACACCATGATCTTTCGCAATAGCATCAAGAATAAAGTCGTTGAAGTTATCGGCGTTAATCTCGCCGCCAGCCACTTCGTCATAAGTGGGTAACGTCACGGGAATCTGCACAGTGCCCAGTGTTCCGTTTTCCAGTACCGGCAGGAAAGGTCGCGTTCCGCGGCAATCACTGTTGTAGTAAAAGTGGAAACGTTCTTTAACTTCGATAACCCGCTCATCGGCACGCCAGCCTGCGACAGCCGAACATTCGACATCATGGCCCAAACTTTTTTCGAGCGCATCCAGCCCCAGGCGGATTTGTGCTTCCAGCTGTTTCTCGGACCATTTCCCGACTTTTGCCTGCCAGCCCTGATGATCCCAGGCGTGCAGCCCGACTTCATGCCCGCGTTTTGCAGTTTCTTTCATCAGATAACCGAGATCACGCGCGATAAGTTTACCCGGCCACGCGGTGCCTGCCAGTAAGATATCCCAGCCGTAAAGAGACGCCGCATTAGAGCGCAGCATTTTCCACAGGAAGCGCGGTTTAAGCAGGCGCCATAAATGACGCCCCATATTATCCGGGCCAACGCTGAAGAAGAAACTGGCAGTGATTTTATGATTTGCAAGAGTTTGCAGAAGCTGAGGGACACCCTCGCGGGTGCCACTCCAGGTATCCACATCAATGCGCAGACCCACTTTCTTCATGACGGGCACCGTTTCAGGCTTTGCCAGCGTCAGGATTTACTGAACGCAGGAAGAAATCCAGGGTTTCAGCAACGGTTTTATCCATGCCGATTTCCGGTTTCCAGTTAAGCAGACGACGGGCATTTTTGATGCTCGGCGTACGGTGCTCCACGTCCTGATAGCCTTTTCCGTAATACGTGCTGCTTTCCACCAGATTGAAACCAGCGAACGGCGGGAACTGCGCGCGCAGCGGATGTGATTCAAAACTGCTCAGCAGCATTTCTGCCAGTTCACGAATGCTCGCTTCGTTAGTCGGGTTACCGATGTTAATAATCTGGCCATCACATAAGTTGTCGCGGTTCTCGATGATCCGGAACAACGCTTCAATACCGTCGTTGATATCAGTGAAGCAACGCTTTTGCTCGCCGCCATCCACCAGTTTGATCGGTGATCCTTCAACCAGATTAAGAATCAGTTGGGTGATCGCACGGGAACTGCCGATACGCGCAGCATCCAGGTTATCCAGGCGCGGTCCCATCCAGTTGAACGGACGGAACAGGGTGAACTTCAGGCCTTCTTTCGCGCCGTAAGCCCAGATCACGCGGTCCAGCAGTTGCTTGGAAACAGAGTAAATCCAGCGCTGTTTGTTGATCGGGCCGACAATCAGACGGGAATGATCTTCGTCGAATTCCTTATCATCACACATGCCGTAAACTTCAGACGTTGACGGGAAGATAATGCGTTTTTTGTATTTAACGCAATCGCGGACAATTTTCAGGTTTTCTTCGAAATCCAGTTCGAATACGCGCAGCGGATTACGGGTGTATTCGATTGGCGTTGCAATCGCCACCAGCGGCAGAACGACGTCGCATTTTTTGATGTGATATTCGATCCACTCTGAATGGATGCTGATATCGCCTTCCACGAAGTGGAAATGCGGATTACCCATAAAGCGGCTGATCGCGTCAGAGCTGATATCCAGGCCATAAATTTCATAGCGGTCTTCGCGAAGCAAACGCTCACTCAGGTGGTTACCGATAAAACCATTCACGCCGAGGATTAAAACACGGGTACGGCGTTTCATCACCGCCGTGGGCAACGTTGCGACACGCATATCCGGCATAATGCCCAGTTCCAGCGCCAGACGGGAACCCTGTACATACAGGCCGTTTTCACTCTGCCCTGCCAGAATTTCCAGCGCGCCTTCGCCACAGGCGATGGTCAGCGGATCAGAAGAAAGCACGGTGCCCGGTTGTTTGTCGTGCTGAGTTGCCAGCGGACGTGCGCGCCAGATAGTCAGCTTACGTTGGCCGAGATAAGAGAATGCGCCGGGATAGGGTTCAGTCACCGCGCGGATCAGGTTATTAATTTCAGTGGCCGATTTGTGCCAGTGAATTTCACCGTCAGCGGCGGTACGGCGACCAAAGTAACTGGCCTGAGATTCGTCTTGCGCCGTCAGTGTGATGTTACCCGCTTTCATTTCCGGCAACACATCTGTCAGTAATGCTTTCGCTGCCTCACGCACTTTGGCATGAAGTTTCAGCGCCGTGTCATCGCCAGTGATCGCCACTTTGCGCTGACCAACGATATCACCTGCATCCGGTCGTTTGACCATTTTATGCAAAGTGACACCCGTTTCGGTTTCACCGTTGAGGAGCGCCCAGTTAACCGGTGCACGACCACGGTAACGCGGCAGCAATGAACCGTGCAGATTGAAGCCACCCTGCGGCGCCAGAGATAAAATCTCTTCGCTCAGCATATTACGGTAGTAGAAAGAGAAGATGATATCGGGCTGTAAAGCACGGATGCGGTCAACCCACAATGGATGGTTAACATCTTCCGGTGCATAAACGGGCAGGTTCAGCTCAGCGCCCTGACGGGCAACGGAAGAAAAGAACTGGTTTTCATTCGGGGAATCAGTGTGGGTGAAAACTGCCTGAACATCATAACCCGCGTCAACCAGAGCCTGTAAACCAACACAACCAATATCATGATAGGCAAATACAATCGCTTTCATTACTCTTCTTCCTGACTGTGGTCTTCGGAACGAACGCCGACGACTTTTTGAACAAAATAACGGGGACGCGCACGAACATCGTTGTAGATCCGCCCGATGTATTCACCGAGTAATCCCATACCGACAAACTGCGCACCGATAAACATAAATAACAATGCAAATAGCGTGAATACACCTTCCGCAGACCACTCAGGGCCGTTGATCAGGCGCATTAAAATGAGGAATACCGCCRGCAGGAAACCGAAGATGGCAATCACACTGCCAACAACACTGAGCATTCTCAGCGGTGTTGTCGTCAGACAAGTGATCAGGTCATACATCAGGTTAATCAGTTTCATCAGACTGTATTTGGAATCACCAAACTCACGCTCAGAATGCTGAACCGGAATTTCTATGGTTCTGCGCGCGAATGTGTTGGCCAGAATAGGAATAAAGGTACTGCGCTCATGGCAATGCAGCATAGCTTCGATAATGTGACGGCGATAAGCCCGTAACATACAGCCGTAGTCACCCATCGATTTACCGGTGGCACGTTGGATCATCATGTTGATCATCTTTGATGCCGTTTTACGGAACCAGGAATCGCGACGATTTGCACGTACGGTGCCGACAACGTCATAGCCTTCATCAGCAGTGGCGACCAGGCGCGGGATTTCTTCCGGTGGATTTTGCAGGTCAGCATCAAGCGTAATGACCAGATCACCGGTCACATGGCTAAAACCGGCCATAATGGCGGAATGCTGGCCGTAATTGCGGTTGAGCAAAACGGCAATAACATGGCTGTTCGGTTGTTCTGCAGCGGCAGCGAGCATGTCGCCGGAGCTGTCAGAACTGCCGTCATCCACCAGAATGATTTCGTATTGCTGGGTTAATTGCTGACAAGCGGCCTGCGTGCGGGAAAGCAACGCAGGCAGGCTTTCTTCTTCGTTGTAGACCGGGATAACCACCGAGACTTTACGGATTGGTTCGTATTGCGCCACTACTGCGCCTCCAGAAGGGAAAAAAGAGCCGCGACAACGCGGTCCACATCGCTGTCCTGCATATCAGGGAACAGCGGCAAACTGCATAAACGTGCCGAATTCCATTCACTGTTTGGCAGGCTCAGATGCGGATAACGTTCGCGGTAATATTTTTGGGTGTGAGCTGCACGGAAATGTAAACCCGTTCCGATCCCCTGCTCTTTCAGACGTTCCATCAGTGCGTCACGGCTGATACCACAACGCGCTTCATCCACACGGATCATGAATAAGTGCCACGCATGAAGGTGCGGGTAAGCCGGTACAGCCATTGGCAGATAAGGTGAGCCCTGTAATTTATCCAGATAACGCTGTGCCAGCTCCGCACGGCGGGCATTCATTTGTGCAAGACGTTTAAGCTGCACGACAGCCACAGAAGCATGAATGTCGGAGAGATTGTATTTAAAGCCTGGCTCAACCACTTCAGCCTGCGGTTTACGCCCCAGCACCTGACGATCAAATGCATCAACCGCCAGACCATGGAATTTCAATGCACGTACTTTTTCAGCCAGAGCATCATCGTCGGTGGCAATCAGACCGCCTTCTGCGCAGGTCATATTTTTGATCGCGTGGAACGAGAAAATTGCTGTCCCCTGTGCGCCAATCCAGCGTTCACGGTATTTTGTGCCTGCCGCGTGCGCAGCATCCTCCACGACCGGAATACCGTGTTCATTAGCAACAGCATAAATCGGGTCAAGGTCTAAAGGCGCGCCGGCGTAATGCACCGGGATAATCGCTTTGGTTTTTGGCGTGATAGCCGCAGCAACCGCGTCGGCACTGACCATCAACGTGTCAGGATCAACATCAATCATCACCGGTTCTGCGCCGAGCAGGACAATCATGTTGATGGTTGAAACCCAGGTCTGTGAAGGCGTGATCACTTCATCGCCCGGTCCGATGCCGAGCGCCATCAGGGTGACATGCATGCCGCCGGTCGCAGAACTGACTGCGATAGCATGCTTACAACCGAAAGTGGCAGAAAAATCCTGTTCAAGCTGATGAGTCTGTGGCCCTGTGGTGATCCAGCCAGAACGTAAAACCTGCCCCACTGCAGCTATTTCTTCTTCGCCCATAGACGGACGGGAAAAAGGCAAAAAGTTTTCCATTACGCTATCCCAAAAAGGTAATTACCGATACCGACTGTAGACCGCATTTATTTAACAGTAAGTAAACGCCGTCATGAAATTATGGATCTTATGATGTCGGTTTAATCTTAATTTAACCTTAAGGATTTACCAGTCACGCGAAGCTAAACAGAAAGTAAATAAACAAAAATTAAATAGCAGGAAAAAATAAAAATCATTTAATAACAATCAATTATATTAAATTATGTTTTTATGAAAAAAATGAACTTTATTAAAACAATGCATCTTCTGCGTTTTTTATGAACAAATAAGAATTGGGGTAAAGCGTAAACCCCAATAATAATATAATTAAACCGCTATGCATTAAGCTCAGGTCGCCATTATCCATTGCCTGCCTGCCAGTTCGTGTATCTGAAATGCCACTTTGTACACGTCTGAAAGTATTTCAGGCTGCATGACATCAGCACATTTTCCCGCCGCCATCACCTGACCCTGCGACATAAGCCAGATCTGATGTGCGTAATGGAGGGTATGGTTGAGATCATGATCGCTTAACACCACGGAACGTCCTGCCGCGCAAAACTCCGCAAGTAACTGATCCAGCGCCTGCTGCTGGGCAACATCCAGGCTGTTCATCGGCTCATCAAGGAATAAAAGCTGACTATCAGGATTCACCGTCGGCCACACTTGCAATAAAGCAGCCGCCAGCCTCACCCGCTGCCATTCCCCGCCGGATAAATGCGTGACCGGCCGGCCAAGTTTATCGCTGAGATGTAAAGCATCACATAAACATGAAACCGTGCGCTCAAGAACAGCAGGATCAACTTCTCGCGGCTGATGAAGGGACAAATATTGAAATACCGGCATCAGGGATGCCGGGGTCAGTTGCTGGCATAACCAGGCGCGAAGACGTGCCAGCCTGGGTCCGGGAACGTCGGCAAGCGGTTGTCCGTCGAGAATAACCTCGCCTCCCCCTGCCGACATACCCGCCAGACGGGTCAGTAAAGTGCTTTTCCCGGCGCCATTCGGGCCGATAATATGGATCCGACAGCCCGGCACAATCTGCGCGCTAAATGCGCTAAGCCGCCCCGCAACGGTTATCTCACGACATTCCAGCATTGGTGTATTCACACGCAAATTATTTCGCCAGTGCGGCTTTGATGGTTTCCATAAGGATCGGATCTTCCGGTGTCATATCGGGTGCAAAACGCTGAACCACGGTGCCGTCACGACCAATCAGGAATTTCTCAAAATTCCACAAGATATCATCGGGCTTAAGAGGTTGACGACCTTTGCTGGCCAGACGTTCGTAGAACGCGCTGTCTTCCGGTTTGACGGCTGTCGGGCAGGCTGCAATCAGCGCTGAATACAGCGGATGACGGTTGTCTCCGTTGACGTTAATTTTGCTAAACATCGGGAATTTCACGCCAAAATGGGTGGTGCAGAAGGTTTTGATCTCATCTTCAGTGCCCGGTTCCTGCGCGCCGAATTCATTGCACGGGAACCCCAGCACTTCAAAACCACGATCGTGCCAGGCCTGGTAGATATTTTCCAGCCCCTCATATTGCCTGGTCAGGCCACATTGTGATGCCACATTCACGACCAGCAATACAGAACCTTTATAAGCACCGAGCGTCGTGGTTTCGCCATCGATAGTTTTCAGGGAGATATTATAAATTTCATTACTCATCGTTTTCGTCCTGATATTTGTAGGTTAGGGGAAGGGTTTCAGTGAACAGCATAGCCGACACACCGAAAAGCATCAGCGGATTTGTCCGGTTCTGGTCAGCAACCAGATGAATACCGGTGCACCCAGCGTGGCAGTCACCACACCAATCGGTAATTCCGCCGCGGATAAACCAATTCGCGCCAGCACATCCGCTAACAGTAAAACTGAAGCGCCGCAAAGCGCACAGGCGGGCAGCAAACGGCGCTGATCGGTGATCCCGCAAAGCCTGAGAATATGCGGGATGATCAGCCCGATAAAACCGATGACGCCCGATAAGGCGACGCTCAGCCCGACCATCCAGCCGACGGCAAGCACCAGAATATAACGCCAGGTGTTCAGCGATATGCCGAGTTGCCTCGCCTGCTGCGTCCCGAGAGACAATAGATTGAGTGCATTCCCCTGTAAGACCAGCCACAGTAAAACAGGCAGCAACATTAATCCCAGCCAGAGCTGATTCCAGTCAACACCGCCAAATCCGCCCATCATCCAGTACATCAACTGCCGTAAATCGAGATTGTTGCTGAAATAAATCGCCCAGGTCATTAAAGCACTGCAGACAATCCCAATAGCAATCCCGACAAGAAGCATACGGGCATTCGTCAAAAGGCGTTTACGGGCAATATATAGCAGAAAGAAAGTGACAATCAGAGCGCCCGCGATGGCTGCCAGACTCATGATCCAAACAGGCAACAGGCCGTGGCTTAACATGACACATAAAACCAGCGCGACGCAGGCACCATTGGCAACACCGAGTAAACCGGGCTCGGCAAGAGGATTTTCGAACAACGACTGCATCACTGCCCCGGAGACAGCGAGACTTGCGCCCACCAAAATGACAGCGACAGCGCGCGGAAACCGTAATTGCCACACGAACAGACGCGCCTCAGTGCTGAACCATTGATCCGGCCACAGCCAGCGTTCACCCGCACTCAGACTGAACACCCATATCAACAACAAGAACATACCCAGCCCGTATAACCAGCGGCGGTCACGGTATTTCTGTTGCTGTTCAAAGGCAGAAAAGGTCTGCGGGATAGGCATGAATGGCTAATTCCTGGGGCTCACGGGAAGTGACTATCCTACCGATATTAGGCAGTTAGCTCTAGCGAAGAACGGCTGAATACCATAAATAGAAATTGAAAAAGCCGGTGACTGAGCACCGGCTTCGGACACGTTGGGCATTTACAGGGAAAATCAGTGTCCCTGATAACCATTCGGCGGGATCGGCTGGCCGTTCCCCTGATGACCATTATTATCATGATGATCATTACCGTTTGGACGGCCCGGGTTATGGGGCTGCGGTCCTGGCTGATTACGCCCCGGCTTATCATGGTTACGTTGCGGTGGTTTAGCGTCCCAGCGATTACCGTGCCAGTACATGCCATGTTCATTACGCTCACCGTAATGRTGGCCCTGATGATCATGCCACCACTGCGGTGGACGCCAGTCATAGCCATCCCAATAGTAACCGCGCTGATCCTGATCCCCGAGGTGAAGTGATACGCCAGGTACGTTGAGGTCAATAGAAACATTTGCCTGCGCGATCACAGGCAAAGCCAGTGCACAACAAAGCAATAAGAGAGATTTTTTCACGTTAGTTACGCCTTCTTTATTTTTTATGACGTGATTTTTATATCAGTCAGGTATTGAAGAAAATATAAGAAATAAGCGTATTTTCGGATAACTTGCTCTGACCTTACAATAAAAACACAAACATGTCCTGGTTGAAATAATTCAACAAGACGGCGTGTGTTATCTATTCAATTCCTATTAAGACACTAACAAATCTTAACGCAAGCCTGACAACAACCTGTCTGCATTCTATTTATAATCGACCTGTTTATTCAAACGAAGGATGTATTTTATGCGTCGTATTTTCGCTCTGCTGAGCATTGCTCTGGTTGTCGTCAGCCTCAGTGGCTGTTTATTCCCACCATTTTGGGGTCCTGGTGGTGGCGGTCATGGCGGCGGTGGGCACGGTGGCGGCGGTCCGGGTGGACCTCGTATGTTCTATAACCACTAGTCACCTTTTATAATTCCATTCTCCCGTTCCCGGTTAATTTGTCCGGTGCCTTTTATTCAGATATTAATATGTACATATTATTAACTGAACATAATGAGTGACTTACCATAGGGGCTTCGGCCCCGTTTTATTTGAATGGCATCCGGATAAATAATAAACCAAAGTTCTTTTCATGCCTTGAAATTTAATCTATCAGACTAATCCTGAACCGCCTACCCCTTTAACGCTATCTTTTCACTTTCTGTGCTAATTACTTAAAAGCGTTAAAACCTATTGTTTCCGATGACACTGCACTCTTAAAAGTCAGATAAAAAAAAAGGCCGCTTTCGCGGCCTTTTTGATGTTTTCACTTATTCTTTCGGCGTGGCATTCTCTACACGACTTTTCAATTTCTGTCCCGGACGGAAAGTCACCACACGACGCGCCGTGATCGGAATATCTTCGCCGGTTTTCGGGTTACGTCCCGGACGTTGGTTTTTGTCACGCAAATCAAAATTGCCAAAGCCAGACAGTTTAACTTGCTCGCYATTTTCCAAAGCACGACGTACTTCTTCGAAAAATATTTCAACAAGGTCTTTGGCATCCCGTTTGCTCAGCCCGAGCTTTTCAAACAGGTGTTCTGACATTTCAGCTTTAGTAAGCGCCATAGGTTCAATCCCTCAAGGATGCTTGGAATCGCTGTTTTAGAGCCTCTACACATTTTGCAACGGTAGCGGCGATCTCCTCTTCTTCCAGTGTACGGCCGGTATCCTGCAACACCAGACTGATAGCCAGGCTCTTGTAACCTTCAGCTACGCCCTTGCCACGGTACACATCAAACAAGTTTACGCCAACTACCTGATTTGCGCCAACTTTCTTGCACTCTGCCAAAATATCGTCTGCGGGCACGTTTTCGGCCACTACCACAGCGATGTCACGACGGTTCGCCGGGAAGCGAGAAATCTCTTTCGCATCAGGCAGCACGCGGTCTGCGACCTTATTCCACAACATTTCGAAGACCACGGTACGACCATTAAGATCGAGTTTACGTTCCAGCTCAGGGTGTACTACACCAATGAAACCAATACGTTCGCCGCGTAAATAAATTGCTGCGCTCTGCCCAGGATGCAACGCAGGATTCGCTTCCACCTTGAACTGTACATCGTTCATTTTGCCGGTAAGCTCAAGAATAGCCTCAAGATCACCTTTCAAATCGTAGTAGTCAACTGCCTGACGCGCCAGATCCCAATGCTCTTCATTTTTAGTGCCGGAGATCACACCAGACAGCATGACATCCTGACGGATACCCAAATCGGCTTGCGTATCAGGTACAAAGCGCAGGCCGCTTTCAAATAAACGTACGCGACTTTGCTGACGATTCTGGTTATTTACTACAGCAGTCAGCAGGCCAGACCACAGGGAAAGACGCATTGCAGACATTTCAACCGAGATCGGGCTGGGTAAAATCAGCGCTTCTTCGCCAGGATGCAGCAGAGCCTGCACTTTTGGATCGACAAAACTGTAAGTGATCGCTTCCTGGAAACCACGATCAACCAGCAGATTTTTCACACGTTTCAGTGAAAGGTTCGCTTCACGGTGTTTGGTCATCACCAGACTGGCTTTAACCGGCACATCAGGAATGTTGTTGTAGCCGTAGACACGCGCGACTTCTTCCACCAGGTCTTCTTCGATTTGCATATCGAAACGCCAGCTTGGCGCCACAGCTACCCAGTGGTCGCCATTATGCTGAACCTTACACCCCAGACGGGTCAGGATGTCAGTCACCTGAGCATCTTCAACATGATGCCCGATCAGGCGATCCAGTTTTTCACGACGCAAGGTGATGGTTGCCGCTTTCGGCAAATCAACGTCGGAGGTCGCTTCAATGACCGGACCGGCTTCACCACCACAAATGCTCAGCAACAACGCAGTAGCCCGTTCGATAGCTTTGAACTGCAGCTCAGGATCCACACCACGTTCATAGCGATGAGAAGCATCTGTATGCAGGCCCTGACGGCGTGCACGGCCAGTAATTGAGAGCGGTGCAAAGAACGCAGATTCCAGCAGGACGTCCTGCGTCTCGTCGTTCACACCGGAATGTTYGCCACCAAAGATACCGGCCATTGCCAGGGCTTTCTCATGGTCTGCGATGACCAGCGTATCTTCCGCCAGTTTCGCCTCTGTGCCATCGAGCAACGTTAATGCTTCGTCTTTCTGCGCCATGCGCACGACGATGCCACCACTGATGCGATTCAGATCAAACGCATGCATTGGCTGACCGAGTTCGAGTAACACGTAGTTCGTGATATCAACCACGGCGTCGATAGAACGGGTGCCACAGCGACGCAGTTTTTCACGCATCCACAATGGTGTAGGTGCTTTAACGTTGATGCCTTTAACGACACGGCCCAGATAGCGCGGACACGCTTGTGGCGCCTGCACATCAATGGGAATGGTGGCATCAATCGTTGCTTTCACCGGGCTCATTTCCGGCTCAACCAGTGGCAACTGGTTGATGACAGCAACATCACGCGCCACGCCGAGGATACCCAGGCAATCAGCACGGTTTGGCGTTACGCTGATTTCAATCGTGGTGTCATCGAGTTTCAGGAATTCACGGATATCTGTACCGACTGGCGCATCAAGCGGCAGTTCAATAATACCGTCGTGATCCTCTGAAATACCCAGCTCAGAGAATGAACACAGCATGCCTTCTGAAGGCTCGCCACGCAATTTGGCAGCTTTGATTTTGAAATCACCCGGCAATACGGCGCCCACCGTTGCAACTGCAACTTTCAGGCCCTGACGACAGTTTGGCGCGCCACAAACGATGTCCAGCAGACGATCGCCGCCCACATTGACTTTAGTCACACGCAGTTTGTCTGCGTTTGGATGCTGACCGCATTCGACAACTTCACCGACAACCACGCCATTAAATGCGCCTGCAACCGGCTCAACGCCATCAACTTCCAGGCCGGCCATAGTAATTTGGTCTGATAATGCTTCGCTGCTAATGGCTGGGTTTACCCACTCACGCAACCAGAGTTCACTGAATTTCATGTGATATTCCCGCCTTACTTAAACTGTTTGAGGAAACGCAGATCGTTTTCGAAGAATGCACGCAGATCAGTCACGCCATAACGCAACATAGTCAGACGTTCCATCCCCATTCCGAAGGCAAAACCGGAATACACTTCAGGGTCGATGCCCACATTGCGCAGGACATTCGGATGCACCATGCCGCAACCCAGCACTTCCAGCCATTTGCCATTTTTGCCCATTACATCCACTTCTGCGGAAGGTTCTGTGAACGGGAAATAGGAAGGACGGAAACGGATCTGCAAATCAGCTTCAAAGAAGTTATTCAGGAAATCGTGCAATGTGCCTTTCAGGTTGGAGAAGCTGATGTCTTTATCAACAATCAGGCCTTCCATCTGATGGAACATCGGGGTGTGAGTCTGATCGTAATCGTTACGATAGACGCGGCCCGGCGCGATAATACGAATTGGCGGCTGCTGGTCTTTCATGGTGCGGATCTGAACACCGGAAGTTTGCGTGCGCAGCAGGCGTTTGGCATCAAACCAGAAAGTATCGTGATCGGCACGTGCCGGGTGATGACCCGGAATGTTCAGGGCATCAAAGTTGTGATAGTCATCTTCGATTTCAGGGCCGGTTTCCACGGTAAAGCCTAATTCACCAAAGAAGGTTTCAATGCGGTCGATAGTACGGGTCACCGGGTGCAGACCACCGTTTTCGATGCGACGGCCAGGCAGGGAAACGTCAATCGTTTCCTCTGCCAGGCGGGCATTCAGTTCAGCGGACTCCAGCATATTTTTACGCGCGTTCAGGGCTTCCTGAACCTGCGCTTTCGCTTCATTGATGACCGCGCCCGCAGCCGGGCGTTCTTCCGCAGGTAATTCACGGAGGGTTGTCATCTGGAGTGTCAGGTGGCCTTTCTTACCCAGATATTCGACACGCACATTATCCAGCGCGGCGATATCCTGAGCACTCTCTACGGCTGCCTTGGCATTGGCAACCAGCTCTGCGAGATGTGGCATTGCTTTCCTCTTCTTCTGGCCAATATGGCCCGATGTAAAATAACCGTGATTAATCAGGGGCGCGATTTTGACCCTGAACCTTAGCGTATAAAGCACAGATACAAAAAAGCCTCCACGAGGGAGGCTTAGGCGCTACTTTTCGTTTCTTCTCTTACGCGCGAAAGCCTTCCAAAGTCAGGCGCTAAAGTAAAAAAAGAAACGGAAAATAGCAGCATTCATGCTTGCGTTACCTTGTCGGTTGTAAATCTTGTGCCGTAATTGAAACGAAACTGTGGGTATTAAACAACGAAACAGAATGTTTTTAAACACAAAATATAAAAGAGGGAGCAAGCTCCCTCTTTCACCTGACTTACGCCAGAGCTGCTTTCGCTTTTTCGACCAGTGCAGAGAATGCCACTTTGTCGAATACTGCGATGTCAGCCAAGATCTTACGGTCAATTTCAATAGAAGCTTTTTTCAAGCCGTTAATGAATTTGCTGTAAGACATGTCGTTCTGACGAGCTGCTGCGTTGATACGCGCGATCCACAGCTGACGGAACTGACGTTTCTTTTGACGACGGTCACGGTAAGCGTATTGACCAGCTTTGATAACAGCCTGAAATGCAACACGATATACGCGAGAACGGGCACCGTAGTAGCCTTTCGCCTGTTTTAAGATTTTCTTGTGACGTGCACGTGCAATCACACCACGTTTTACGCGAGCCATATGCTCTCCTGAGTTTTATATTCTAGATGAAAAAAAGTGTATTTATGCGTACGGCAGACATGCAGAGACCAGACCCAAATCGTTCTTGGATACCAGGCCTTTTGGACGCAAGTGACGTTTACGCTTAGTAGCTTTTTTGGTCAGAATATGACGCAGGTTTGCGTGCTTACGCTTAAAACCACCATTGGCGGTTTTTTTGAAGCGTTTAGCGGCGCCGCGTACTGTTTTGATCTTTGGCATTTTAAATTCCACTTCGCATTGTTATTAACATGAATCAGAAAGGCGAATCCAGAATACGCGGTGCGAACACCGCGTAGCAGGATTACTTGGAAGCCTTACTGTTTCTTCTTAGGTGCGAGCACCATGATCATCTGACGACCTTCGATCTTCGTAGGGAAGGATTCGACAACGGCCAGTTCAGAATCTTCACACAGGTCTTTACGGACGCGGTTAAGCACTTCCATACCGATCTGTTGGTGCGCCATTTCACGCCCACGGAAACGCAGGGTGATTTTGGCTTTATCGCCATCTTCCAGAAAGCGAATCAGGTTGCGTAGTTTGACCTGATAGTCGCCATCATCGGTACCAGGTCGGAATTTGATTTCCTTAACCTGAATAACTTTTTGTTTCTTTTTCTGCTCTTTGGTCGACTTGCTCTTCTCGTAGAGGAATTTGCCGTAATCCATGATTCGACAAACTGGCGGCTCGGCATTCGGACTGATTTCTACTAAATCGACGCCCGCTTCCTCAGCTTTTTCAAGAGCTTCATTCAGACTGACAATACCAATCTGCTCGCCATCGACGCCGGTGAGGCGAACTTCTTGCGCGCGAATCTCTTTGTTAATGCGATTAGGACGCGCCGGTTGAACTCGTTTTCCGCCTTTAATACTTTATTCCTCCAGTTGATGAAGACTTCTGCTGCGGATTTCCGCCAGCAGTTTGTCAACGACTTCGCTAACATCCATGCTTCCTAAGTCTTTGCCGCGGCGGGTACGAACAGCAACTTTGCCTGCTTCGACCTCTTTATCGCCACAAACTAACATATAAGGAACACGGCGTAGCGTGTGTTCGCGGATTTTAAAGCCAATCTTCTCATTTCTCAAGTCGGCTTTAACGCGAATGCCTGCATCTTGCAGTTTTTTAGTTAATTCTTCGACATAGGTAGCTTGTGAATCAGTGATATTCATAATCACTACCTGAACCGGAGCCATCCAGGTTGGGAAGAAGCCCGCGTATTCTTCAGTCAGAATACCAATGAAGCGTTCCATTGAACCCAGGATAGCACGGTGAATCATTACCGGAACCTGACGGTCGTTACTTTCGCCAATATAAGAGGCGTTCAAACGACCAGGTAATGAAAAGTCGAGCTGCACGGTACCACACTGCCACGCACGATCCAAACAATCATGCAAGGTAAATTCAATTTTTGGACCGTAGAACGCCCCTTCACCCGGCTGATATTCGAACGGAATGTCGTTTTCCGTCAGCGCAGCCGCCAGGTCATCCTCAGCACGAGTCCACATTTCGTCAGTACCAATGCGCTTCTCAGGACGGGTGGACAGTTTCACCACGATTTTTTCGAAGCCAAACGTGCTGTACATGTCATACACCATGCGGATACAGCTGTTCACTTCATCACGCACCTGCTCTTCTGTACAGAAGATGTGAGCATCGTCCTGAGTGAAGCCACGAACGCGCATCAGACCGTGTAATGCACCAGATGGCTCATTACGGTGGCAACTGCCAAACTCAGCCATACGCAATGGCAGATCACGGTAAGATTTCAGACCCTGATTGAAGATCTGAACGTGTCCCGGACAGTTCATTGGCTTGATGCAATATTCACGGTTTTCAGAAGAGGTCGTGAACATCGCTTCTTTGTAGTTTTCCCAGTGACCGGTTTTTTCCCACAGCACGCGGTCCATCATGAACGGACCTTTTACTTCCTGATAGTCATAAGACTTCAGTTTCATGCGTACAAAGGCTTCCAGCTCACGGAAAATGGTCCAGCCGTCGTTGTGCCAGAACACCATACCTGGTGCTTCTTCCTGCATATGGTACAGGTCAAGTTGCTTACCAATTTTACGGTGATCACGTTTACCGGCTTCTTCCAGACGCTGAATGTAAGCATTCAGTTGCTTTTTATCCGCCCACGCAGTGCCGTAGATACGTTGCAACATTTTGTTATCGCTGTTACCACGCCAGTAAGCACCGGAGGTTTTCTGCAGTTTGAAATGATGGCAGAAACGCATGTTCGGTACGTGTGGACCACGGCACATATCCACATATTCTTCGTGGTGATACAGACCCGGATGGTCATCATGACTGATGTTTTCATCCAGAATCGCCACTTTGTATTCTTCGCCACGGCTTGCAAAGGTATCGCGCGCTTCCTGCCAGCTGACTTTCTTTTTAATGACGTCGTAATTCTTTTCAGCCAGTTCGTGCATGCGCTTTTCAAGCAGTTCGATATCTTCCTGAGTCAGCGTACGATCTAAATCGACGTCGTAATAGAAGCCATTATCGATAACCGGGCCGATTGCCATTTTGGTGTCTGGCCACAGTTGTTTAATGGCATGACCCAAAAGGTGCGCACAGGAGTGGCGCAAAATTTCAAGACCGGCTTCGTCTTTAGCGGTGATGATCGCCAGTTGCGCGTCAACCTCAATCAGGTCGGTTGCATCAACCAGTTCGCCGTTAACACGACCAGCGATACAGGCTTTCGCCAGGCCAGGGCCGATATCAAGGGCAACATCAAGGGGAGAAACGGGGCGATCAAAAACGCGCTGGCTTCCATCAGGAAGAGTAATGACAGGCATGCTAATTCCTTAATCTACAGTGGTGCCCCACACGACAGAGCACATCTAGAAAAATATTTGAGTTTAAATTCACGTAGTTATTCACGCTATTTAGCTTTACCTTGCCAAATATAGGCACCCTGAATACATCACGTAATTGTATCGGGATGCGACGCGAAAACAGTCCATAAGTTTAGCATTCGTAAAGTGCGAATTTCCAGCAACCTGTGTTGCTAAACGCGGATATTTTTCGTGTAATCCCCCCTGACACGTTAAGGTAACCAGAGCAGCATTTAAAAAAGGGAAGGATATGACAGAAGTCAGGCAGTTATTTGAAGTACTGGGATTGGGCCTGATGGTACTGCTTCCGCTGGCAAATCCACTGACGACCGTGGCTTTGATGCTCGGTCTTTCCGGGAATATGACCACACAGGAAAGAAACCAGCAGTCGCTGATGGCCTCGGTCTATGTCTTTATCATCATGATGGTGGCGTATTACGCGGGACAGTTGGTGATGAATACGTTCGGGATTTCCATTCCCGGCCTGCGTATTGCGGGGGGACTTATCGTCACCTTTATCGGTTTCAGAATGCTTTTCCCACAGCCACACGTGGAAGAAAGGATCCTTATCGAGAACAAAACGGCGGAAATGAAGAAACAGGATTCGCCAAATATCGCTTTTGTTCCTCTGGCGATGCCAAGTACCGCCGGGCCGGGCACCATTGCCATGATCATCAGCAGTGCTTCAACGGTGAAATCATCTGATTTCCCGCACTGGATTATTACCGTTGCTCCGGTGATGATTTTCTTTTTAGTGGGTTTGATTTTGTGGATATCTCTGCGCAGTTCGGGGGCGATTATGCGTCTGGTCGGGAAAAGCGGGATTGAGGCTATTTCACGTCTGATGGGATTCTTGCTGGTGTGTATGGGCGTTCAGTTCGTTATCAACGGGGTTCTTGAGATTATTAAAACCTTCCCGCCAGCAGCCTGAGCCGCTGGCGGGAACATCAATGCTTACCGCATCGCGAGGTAGGCATTGTTCACTTTCCACAGATAACGTGGTGCTTGTGGCGCCGGGTGTTTTTTCTGCACATGAGCAGAAAACTCAGCAGGCGTCATCAGATTGATTTTCGCAATCGCATACGTCTTATCTTTGTCGAACGTTCTCAACAACGCCCCTGCTCCGTTCACATATGCCAGTGTGGTGGCGTAACGACGAGTTTCAGGGTTATTAATACCCGCAAGCTGCTGTTGTAAAATACTTAAATAAGCCGTACCCAGGTCAATGTTCACCGCCGGATCTTTTAAATCACGCGGCGTGGGCTGACCGTAACGTCCTTTCATCCGGTAGGCATCGCGTCCTGCCGTTGAGGCCTTTAGCTGCATTAACCCAATCGCATTCGATTTGCTGACAACGGTTGGGTTATATCCAGATTCGACCTGAATGATTGCTTTAACAAGTGTTTCGTCGACGCCATAGGTATTTGCCGCCTGGTGAATAACATCACCATAAGGCCCTGGATGCATTAATGAAGTATCGCGCTGAGGTGGCGGCGATGGATTCAAAAAACGCGTCGTCTGAACCGGTGTTTCTTTAGCGCAACCCGCCAGCAATAGCGCGGCCATCAAATAAAGAATGTTTGGTTTCACGTTATCTCTCTCGCGACTGGGACGAGATGTAGCATATACATCTTCTTCCAACACCTGAATATATTTTTCGTCTATTATTATTATTGTTTTGTTAAACAAAGGGGTTAGAGGGATGTCGATAAGACAATTCCGTTTATAAAACCCGTTTCATGTCACATATTCCTAAATTAATCTGTCCGCTGATGATACGTTCTATTTAGACATCTGAGAAATTGCATAAATTGACATCATCATCTGATTCAGCCGTGCGCCGGATCGGGTTTTCGAAGCTGAAAAAACGCTAACTTAATGAATTATCTGGCCAGTCAGAAGGGGTCATACCATGTGGCAAGCCGTCAATCGTTTGTTGAGTGAACACTTAGGCAATGCTGAAATCCGCGAACGTGTTGAGCTTCCGGGAGGCGAAATCCACCCGGCATGGCGGCTGAGCTACGGCGACAGAAACGTGTTTGTGAAATGCAATGCACGCGAAATGTTGCCTATCTTTGCCGCTGAAGCCGATCAGTTGGCCTTACTTGCGCGCAGCCAGACCGTCAGGGTGCCGGAAGTTTATGGTGTAGGTAGCGACCGTGATTACAGTTTCCTCTTGCTCGAATATATCCCGCAAAAACCTCTGGATGCACATAATGCCTATGTTTTAGGCCAGCAACTTGCCGCATTGCATCAGTGGAGTGAACAACTGCAATTCGGTCTGGATTTCGATAATGAACTGGCGACAGTTCCGCAACCCAACAGCTGGCAACGGCGCTGGGCTACCTTCTTTGCCGAGCAGCGCATTGGCTGGCAGCTGCAACTGGCTGCTGAAAAAGGGATGATATTTGGTAATATCGAAGATATCACCGCTATGGTTCATGCCCGCTTGCAGAATCATCAGCCGCAACCTTCACTTTTACACGGCGATTTATGGCCGCATAACTGTGGCTTATCTGATGATGGTCCGGTGATTTTTGACCCGGCCTGTTACTGGGGAGATCGGGAATGCGATTTGGCGATGCTGCCGTTATATCCGAATGTTCCGCCGCAATTATATGACGGTTATCAGAGTATAACGCCACTCCCTGACGACTTCATTTCGAGGCAACCGATCTACCAGTTATATTACCTGCTTAACCGCAGTAATTTATTCGGTGGTCAGCATCTTGTGGTGGCGCAACGCGCCATAGAAAGGCTGTTACACGAAGATATCAGTTAGCGGGATAAATATTTCAGCTCTGAACAAATAAGACCTGAAAACGTTAATATTCAGGCCTTATTTTTCATTTTCACAGAAACCCGTTATAAATATGTCGTCAAATTATCAGGCCATTAATCCTAATAATTTCAAAATGAAGTAGCCGATGACAGCGATGATAATTGGCAAAATATACAATGGAAAATACTGCACCAAAATCGTGTGTCGCGGTATCACGATACGCTCTTCAATTTGCGAACGTGTCCGGCCTTCAGCACCTTTCGCCTGTTCCAGAATAAGCTGATCCTGGATCCCTTCGCGAATGTGTTTTACCTGACGGGACATTCTCGCGCCGGAAGCCTGAAGTGCCAGCCCCACAAAAATCAGCCAGTAGATAATGAAGAACATGATGTTCGCGCTGGTGAAACCCTGCCCTAAAGCTGGCACCGGTGAGTTGTACCAAAAGACATTGAGAAACGAGGTATTGAACTTCACCATATCCACCATCACGTGGATGAAATCCAGCATGACCGCGTTGATGCCCTGCTCCGTCTTAGTGTGCTCGTTGATAAAATTCAGCAAAGAAATCAGCGTAGAAAGCAGCGCAGGGATAAAAATGATCCATCCCGCAATTCGTTTAATTACTGCCACACGTCCGGCTTGTTGGTACGTCATGAATTCCCCTTGTTAGGATACCTAAAGCAACGGCTAAGTTTACCCACAGAAAGCCTGCTCCGCCCAATGTTTTAATCAGTTAGCGTAACGCTGTACCGGGAACGTCCATCCTGTCCATTTTCACATGAGATTTCACCTGCATTCCCACCGATGTTAAAGTGGGTTTCTATTTATTGTGAGGGAGTCCGCTTTCATGGCTTATGTCCGCCCTGTTAATGCAGCAATTTTCGATATGGATGGTCTGTTAATTGATTCTGAACGGTTATGGACTCAGGCTGAGCTGGACGTTTTCAGTCGCCTGGGCGTTGATATTTCCCAGCGCCATTTGCTGCCGGATACGCTAGGTTTGCGTATCGATCAGGTGGTCAGGATGTGGTATCAGGCGCTTCCGTGGCAGGGTCCGGGTCAGGAAGAAGTGTCCTCAATGATTATTGCCCGCACGATTGAACTGGTAGAACAAACCCGGCCGTTGCTGCCTGGCGTGAATCATGCCCTTGAGCTTTGCCGTGATCAGGGGCTGAAGATTGGTCTCGCGTCGGCATCACCGCTGTTTATGCTCGATACCGTGCTGGAAATGTTTAATTTACACTCCTTCTTTAAGGTTCGTGTTTCAGCGGAAAAGCTGCCTTACAGCAAACCGCATCCTGAGGTCTATCTGCTGGCTGCCGGAGAATTACAGGTTGATCCGCTCAACTGTGTGACGCTGGAAGATTCCTTTAATGGCATGATCGCCACCAAAGCCGCGCGTATGCGCTCGGTGGTGGTGCCGGACCATGAATACAGTGTGGATCCACGCTGGGCGCTTGCCGATGTCAAACTTTCTTCCCTCGAAGAATTGCGTGTGGCACACATCAGCTAAAATTTATGCGCAGCCGCTCATGCCGCTGCGCACCTTCTCTGCTTTCTCTCCTTTCCATATACCTTCTCTACGCATTTCTCCTGCCACAATTTTTGAAGCTTCGTTTAATTTCGTAAATCTTGAACTGACTCATAAAATAAATAAAACGTTATTTCATTTTTATTGAATTCGCATGTCAATGAACCTATGATTCCTGCAACAAGGACGAGCCGGGAGCTCTCCTGCTTCTGTACGCTGTCACTGCCACGCAACGGTCAGACTAGCCCGGTAAGTCCTCCTTGATATCGTCATTCATGAGAGGCACCGACATGCAAGTTCGTCAAAGTATCCACAGCGACCACGCAAAAACGCTTGATACCGCTGAATTACGCCGTGAATTCCTCATTGAGAAAATCTTTGAGAAAAATGCCTATACCATGACTTACAGCCACATCGACCGCATCATTGTCGGCGGCGTCATGCCCGCTGAAAAAACGGTATCCGTGGGTGATGAAGTCGGTAAACAGCTTGGTGTGAGCTATTTTCTTGAACGTCGCGAACTCGGCGTGATTAATATCGGCGGCCCGGGTCTGATCGTGGTTGACGGTACAACCTATGAAATTGGTCATGAAGAAGCGTTGTATGTCGGCAAAGGGGCAAAGCGGGTCGAGTTCAGCAGCGTTGATGCCTCCAGACCGGCCAAGTTCTACTACAACAGTGCGCCGGCACACACGACTTTCCCGAACAAAAAAATCACACTGGCGGAAGCCTCTCCGCAGACCATCGGCGATGCAGCTACCAGCAACCGCCGCACCATCAATAAATTCATCGTGCCCGACGTTCTGGAAACCTGTCAGCTGACCATGGGGCTGACCAAACTGGAAGAGGGGAGCCTGTGGAATACCATGCCTTGCCACACCCATGAACGTCGTATGGAAGTGTATTTCTACTTCAATATGGAAGCGGAAACTGCCGTGTTCCACATGATGGGGCAACCACAGGAAACCCGTCATTTATTAGTGCACAACGAGCAGGCTGTCATCTCTCCTAGTTGGTCAATTCACGCCGGAGTGGGTACCAAAAACTATACCTTCATCTGGGGGATGGTCGGTGAGAACCAGGTATTCGATGACATGGATCACGTCAAAGTCAGCGAACTGCGCTAACTCCCCCTTGCTCTGCCTTACCGGCAGAGCAACTCATTTTTTATGGCGAACGCGCCGTTGCAAAAGAGACTCTGAATATGATCCTCCGTTCATTTGAATTAAGCGGCAAAGTCGCAATCGTCACCGGTTGCAATACCGGGCTGGGACAAGGCATGGCGCTGGGTCTCGCGCAGGCGGGATGCGATATTGTGGGCATTAACGTTTCCGCCCCTGAAGAAACTGAAAAAAAAGTCACCATGTTAGGCCGCCGTTTTCTCGATCTGAGGGCTGATCTGAGCACCATCACAGGCATTCCTGAGCTGATCGAGAAAGCAGTCGGGGAATTTGGTCATATCGATATTCTGATCAATAACGCCGGTATTATCCGCCGTGAAGATGCCATCGAATTCAGCGAGAAAAACTGGGATGATGTGATGAATGTGAACAGCAAAACGCTGTTCTTTATGTCTCAGGCCGTGGCGAAGCAGTTCATCAAACAGGGTAACGGTGGCAAAATTATAAATATTGCCTCTATGCTCTCGTATCAGGGGGGGATCAGGGTGCCTTCCTATACCGCGTCAAAAAGCGCAGTAATGGGTCTGACCCGACTGATGGCCAATGAATGGGCGAAGCATAACGTCAATGTGAATGCGATTGCGCCGGGGTATATGGCGACTAACAATACGGAACAGTTGCGCGCCGATGAAGAACGCAGCAAAGAAATCCTCGACAGAATCCCCGCCGGACGCTGGGGTCTGCCGGAAGATGTCATGGGGCCGGTAGTCTTTCTGGCATCGAAAGCCTCTGATTACGTTAATGGTTACACCATTGCCGTCGATGGTGGTTGGCTCGCGCGTTAAGGGCAGAATAAGTGACACCAGAAAGGCGTATTCTTATACGCTTTTTTGTTTTTTATCAGTCCGTTGACAATTAGTTACAGGGCATCTCTTCCAAGATTGTGACAGTTTCACTTATACTGGATAAAATAACAGTTATCCAGTTCGGACGCGTCATGACGGCGGAAGGCCATCTCATTTTCTCAATTGCCTGTGCAGTATTTGCTAAGAAGGCCCAGCTTTCTCCCGAACTGGCGCATGGTGACTGGTGGCACATCATTCCAGGGTCTTTGCTTACCTGTCTGCTGCCCGATATTGATCACCCCAAATCGGTGCTGGGCCAGCGTCTCAAATGGTTGTCGGCCCCCATCGCCCGGGCTTTTGGTCACCGTGGATTCACTCACAGTTTGCTGGCGGTGGCTGGAGGGATTTTCCTGCTACGCACTCATTTCCCTCATGACTGGGTGATCCCCGCTGATGCTTTCCACGCCATGATTATCGGTTACCTGAGCCATATCCTGGCAGATATGCTGACGCCTGCAGGAGTGCCGCTGCTCTGGCCTTGTCGATGGCGTTTCCGGCTACCGCTGATTAACAGCCAGAAAGGTAATCAACTCGAGCGCACGCTCTGCCTTATGCTGGTCGGCCTGACGCTTTTCTGGCCAGACTGGACGCCCATCATTGGTGCAATAAATCCTGACTTTTTTAATCACATCCTGAAATTATTCATCTGAATAGCATGAAATATTGCCGATATGATGAAAATTAATACAAATACCAACAAAAAGTTATAATGAATTCCTTTTGGATATAAATGCTCGGACCCTCAAACTGATATTCTGCCCCCCAATGCTTTGGGATGGTGCAGTCCTTTTCCGGAAACACCCGTTTCATTTATCAAAATTATAAGTTTGGAGTCTGGTATGAATCTTCCGCTCGTTCTTAACGTAGTGGTTTTCGTTGCCCTGCTTTTGCTGCTGGCACAAACCCGCCACAAGCAATGGAGCCTGGCAAAAAAAGTTTTACTGGGTCTGGCTATGGGTGTCGTATTTGGCCTGGCTTTACAGCTGATCTACGGTTCCGATGATCCGGTACTAAAAACCTCAATTACCTGGTTCAATATTGTCGGTAACGGCTACGTCCAGTTGCTGCAAATGATCGTCATGCCGCTGGTTTTCGTCTCTATTCTGAGCGCGGTAGCGAAACTGCATAACGCGTCATCGCTGGGGAAAATCAGCTTCCTGACCATCGGTACCCTGCTGTTCACCACACTGATCGCTTCTCTGGTGGGTATCTTCGTGACGGGCCTGTTCGGCCTCACCGCTGACGGCCTGGTACAGGGTACGCAGGAAACGGCGCGACTGACGGCAATTCAGTCTAACTATGTCGGCAAAGTGGCTGACCTGAGCGTGCCTCAGTTGATCCTTTCCTTTATACCTAAGAACCCGTTTGCTGATCTGACAGGCGCAAGTCCGACATCAATCATCAGCGTCGTGATCTTCGCAGCCTTCGTTGGTGTAGCCGCCCTGCAACTGGTGAAAGATGATGCAGAAAAAGGTCCGCGCATTCTGGCCTTTATCGATACCCTGCAGGCATGGGTGATGAAGTTGGTGCGTCTGGTCATGAAACTGACCCCGTACGGGGTACTGGCTCTGATGACCAAAGTGGTCGCCGGCTCGAACATTCAGGACATCATTAAACTCGGCAGCTTTGTGGTCGCGTCTTACCTGGGTCTTGGCATTATGTTTGTTGTTCACGCGATACTGCTGTCGTTCACCGGTGTTAATCCGGCGAAATTCTTCCGTAAAGTCTGGCCGGTGCTGACTTTTGCCTTCACCAGCCGTTCAAGTGCCGCGACCATCCCGCTGAGCGTTGAAGCGCAGACACGCCGTCTGGGTATTCCTGAATCTATCGCCAGCTTTGCGGCATCGTTCGGGGCAACGATTGGTCAGAACGGCTGTGCAGGTCTGTATCCAACCATGTTGGCCGTCATGGTTGCGCCAACCGTCGGCATCGACCCGTTTGATCCGGTATGGATTGCAACATTAGTGGGTATTGTTACCCTGAGCTCTGCCGGTGTTGCCGGTGTGGGTGGTGGTGCGACATTTGCAGCCCTGATCGTGTTGCCAGCCATGGGCCTGCCGGTTACGCTGGTTGCCCTGCTGATTTCTGTTGAGCCGCTGATTGATATGGGCCGTACCGCGCTGAATGTCAGCGGTTCAATGACGGCAGGCACTATCACAAGTCAGTTGCTGAAACAGACGGATAAAGCGGTGATGGATGCTGAAGAAACGGCTGAGCTGGCTCACCGTTAATTTCAGATTGCTGCAAACAAAAAACCGAAGCCAGTGGCTTCGGTTTAATAAGATGGTCACCCCCACCCTGTGAGCGGTACGCTGACAGGGTGTTTTTCTTTCTGAAGGGGATCATCATGCAAAACGTTACGCTCATCGGTATTGACC
>NZ_JBFUHK010000040.1:0-38012 GCF_056402435.1 Rahnella sp. P4_A8
GGTTTTGGGGCTGCAACGATGGTTACCGCGACGTTTGGTTTTGTCGCGGTATCCCACGTACTGAAGAAGATGATGGCTAAGGCGCAGCGTCAGGCTCAGGCAGCCTGACGAGCCAGGGCGATTACGCCTTCTGCCAGCGCATGAAGCCCGCTGGAGCGGCTGGTACTCAGTTGCTCACGCAACCCCAATACATCAAACAGCGCCAGCGGATCCCGCATTAAAATCTCGTCTGGCGTTTTGCCTTCCACGGCGGTCAGTAGCACTGCCAGCAAACCTTTAACGATCCTTCCTTCGCTGTCACCATAGAAATGCATTGTTCCATTCACCGCTTTTTCCGCGCCTAGCCATACCCGGTTTTCACAACCAGACAGCTCATTTTCCGGCGTTTTCAACGTCGTATCCAGCGGTGGCAAAGATTTCGCCAGCAGGATTAACTGACGGTAGCGGTCTTCCCACTGACGGAATGACGCGAATTTTTCGGTCAGTGAGGATTCAGTGATCTCATGGCCGAAAGGATGTGGCGCTAACATGGTATTCCCCAAAGAATGAATTAGTCGGCTAACAGATCGAAAGCATATTTTACTGCCCTGACCAGCCGCATGACGTCCTGTTCATTATTATACGGCGCAAATGAAGCCCGTAATGTGCCGCTGATGCCCAGAGCATCCATCAATGGCTGGGCGCAATGCTGTCCGGCGCGCAAGGCAATGCCTTGTTCAGCCAGCAATGTCACAAGGTCACTGTGATGCACACCGGCGATATCGAATGCCAGAAGTGAGGCATTCTGACAGCGGAAACTGCGGAAACCCTCAATCTGCGTAAGCTGCTCTTCAGCCAGACTCGCCAGATTTTGTGTATATTTCTCTGCCGCTTGCAGATCTACGGTTTTTAACCATTTCAGCGCTGCTGACATCCCGATCACACCGGCAATGTTAGGCGTACCCGCTTCGAAGCGGTGGGGCACGGCCTGCGGTGTAAAACCGGTCATGGAAGCCTGGGTCAGCATTTTCCCGCCGCCCTGCCACGGTGCCATATTCTCGAGCAATTTAGTTTTGCCATACAGCACGCCGATGCCTGTCGGCCCGTAAAGCTTATGGCCGGAGAAGGCATAAAAGTCGATATCGAGTTGTTGAACGTCTGGCGAACAATGAACAACGCCTTGTGCGCCATCGATCAGAACGGGCGTGTCGTTAGCGTGTGCCAGTTCAACGGCACGGGCTATATCGGGTATTCCGCCGGTAACATTCGACATTTGCGTCAGTGCCAGCAAGCGGGTTTTGTTGTTCAGCAGGGCGGAAAGGGCGGTGATATCAGGAATGCCGCACTCATCCACTGGCAGCGTGATCACCTGCGCCTGACATTGTTGTGCGACCATCAGCCACGGAATGAGGTTAGCGTGATGTTCCGCCTGACTGACAATAATCTCATCACCCGGTTGCAGTCGAGGGCGTAGCCAGCTTTGTGCCACCAGATTTATGGACTCCGTGGTTCCCCGCGTCCAGACGATATCTGCGGAATGCGGCGCGTTGATCCACTGGGCCACCAGCCTTCTGGCCTGCTCGTAGTTATCTGTCAGGGTTTGCGCCGCATGATGCTGGCTGCGGTGCACGGTGGCTCCTTCCTGAGAGTAGAAATTTACAGTGGCCTCGATCACCGCCTGCGGCTTCAGGGCGGTGGCGGCACTGTCGAGATAACATTGCCCCTGAGATAGCGCAGGAAACTGTTGACGAAAATCTGCGGGGTTAAAATCAGTCATACGAAATCAGATCCTTCGGCCTGAGTTAAAAATACAGGTTTATCTGTAACACAAGCCGCTTATTCATTTTAGGAATGGTTACCTGGAAATTCATCAGAGGTTTGTTATGCTGAATTACGAAGACTAGAAGCATTAGCCTGGAGTCTAACCAGGAATTTGAAGCATATTAATCTGCAAGGAGTCTATGATGAAGAAGATCGCCGCCGTAATTTCAGCTGCACTGCTGACGACAACACTTGCCGCCTGTTCGAGCAACTACGTGATGCATACCAACGATGGCCGCACCATTGTTGCTGAAGGCAAACCTAGCACCGACAGTGATACCGGTATGATCAGTTATACCGATGCGTATGGCAATAAGCAGCAGATCAATAAATCTGAAATCAAAGAAATGGCAGAAGGGAACTGATTCCTGACGTGAACACCTTGAGTCAGTCGCTCAGGTAACCTCACATTATGCGCTCGCCATTCTGCTGCCTGGTGTTTCCTTTGCGTCCTTTATGCAGCAAAAAAAGCAAAAAAAAAGCACCGCAAATTGCGGTGCTAAAAAATCACTTTGGACAGACAGGGTAATGTACAGGAAGTGAAAAGTTTGTAGCATTCAAGCTACGCGTCTGGATTGCCAGACAATTGCAAACACAACATCACAACCACAAGCCAAAAGTATTTCAGCATCCTCATACCAATCTACTTTTCGTTCCGGCTCAGGAAGTGGCGCCACTATAGGTTTTTGCCTGTACATCCTCAACGGACAAATTATAATGTCTCGGATTAAAAAAACTAATACCTAAACCCACGGACAGGCGTTCCGCTAACCGGCGAATAAGAAGTATCCATTCTATGTCAAAACGTTTACCGCCTTTGAATTCTCTGCGGGTGTTTGATGCCGCAGCGCGTCACCTTAGTTTTACTAAGGCTGCCGAGGAACTGTTCGTCACGCAGGCCGCTGTTAGCCACCAGATTAAGTCACTTGAGGACTTTTTAGGGTTAAAACTGTTTCGCCGCCGCAATCGCTCTTTGTTACTGAGCGAAGAAGGGCAGAGCTATTATCTGGATATCAAAGAGATATTCTCTGCTCTGAATGAGGCCACACGTAAACTTCAGGCACGCAGTGCCAAAGGCGCGCTGACCGTCAGTTTACCGCCCAGTTTTGCGATTCAATGGCTGGTGCCAAGATTGTCTGGCTTTAACTCAGCTTATCCGGGCATCGATGTACGCATCCAGGCGGTAGACCGTGAAGAAGATAAATTGGCCGACGATGTCGACGTCGCCATATTCCATGGTCGGGGTAACTGGCCGGGGCTACGGGCAGAGCGATTGTATGCGGAGTATTTACTGCCGGTTTGTTCTCCTTCGTTGCTGATGGGGGATAATCCGCTGAAGGAACCCGCCGATTTAAGTCATCACACACTGCTGCACGATGCTTCCCGTCGGGACTGGCTGGCGTACACCAAACAGCTTGGGTTGCAGCAGGTGAATGTGCAGCAGGGGCCTATTTTCAGCCACAGTGCGATGGTGGTTCAGGCCGCCGTTCACGGGCAGGGTATTGCGCTGGTGAATAATGTCATGGCACAGACTGAGATTGAGGCCGGACGTCTGGTGTGTCCGTTCAGTGAAGTTTTAATTAGTAAAAATGCTTTTTATCTGGTTTGTCATGACAGTCAGGCAGAACTGGGTAAAATAGCCGCCTTTCGTCAGTGGATCCTCGCCCGTGCAGCCAGCGAGCAGGAAAAACTGCGCTTTCGTTTCGATCAGGCGTGAGGCCTGATTCCTGGGGATAGAAAGTCCTGAGTCTGCTGATGGGATTGATTAATCAGGTTTTCATCAGCAAATAACGATAACAGGTAACGCATAATGACCAGTCGTTCAATGTTGATTTTCGCCGCTATCAGCGGTTTTATCTACGTCGCTTTCGGTGCGTTTGGCGCACATGTGTTGAGCCAGTCGCTCGGCGAAGCGGAAATGGCATGGATCCATACCGGGTTAACTTATCAAAGCATTCATACGCTGGTAGTAATGATTCTGGGTGTTGCGATGCAGCGCCAGCGCAATGTGTGGTTCTACTGGAGCAGCGCCTTTTTAGCGCTGGGAACCGTTTTATTCAGCGGCAGCCTTTATTGTCTGGCGCTGTCACATCTCCGTTTGTTCGTTTTTGTCACTCCGATTGGCGGTACCTTGTTCCTGGTCGGTTGGATTTTGTTGTTGATCGGCGCATTGCGCCTGAAGAAAAAGGCCGAACGCCATGAATAAACTTGCTCTCTACTGCCGTCAGGGTTTTGAAAAAGAATGCGCAGCAGAAATTACTGACAAAGCTGCGAAGATGGAAATCTTCGGTTTTGCCCGCGTGAAAGAAAACAGCGGTTATGTGCTGTTTGAATGCTATCAACCAGATGATGCTGACCGTATCGCCAAAGAACTGCCCTTCCGCGAGCTGATTTTTGCCCGTCAGTTGATCGTGGTGGGGGAGTTGCTGAAAGATTTGCCGCCGGAAGATCGTGTTTCTCCGATTGTCGGCATGGTTCAGAACGTGATTACCAACGGTGGTGAGCTTCGCGTTGAAGTGCCTGATACCAATGAAAGCAAAGAGCTGACCAAGTTCTGCCGCAAACTGACTGTGCCGCTGCGTTCCGCGATGCGCGAATGCAAAGTGCTGGGCAAGAAAGAGAATGCGCTGCGTCCGGTAGTGCATGTGTTCTTTATCGCCCCGGGTTGCTGCTATGTGGGGTATTCCTACAGCAATAACAATTCACCGTTCTATATGGGTATTCCGCGCCTCAAGTTTCCTTCCGAAGCGCCAAGCCGTTCAACGCTGAAACTGGAAGAAGCTTTCCATGTCTTTATTCCGGCTGATGAGTGGGATGAACGTCTGGCAAGTGGCATGTACGCGGTGGATTTAGGCGCGTGTCCTGGCGGCTGGACGTATCAGCTGACACAACGCAGCATGATGGTCACGGCTGTCGACAACGGTCCGATGGCACCCAGCCTGATGGAAACCGGTCAGGTGATTCATCTGCGTGAAGACGGCTTCCGTTACAAATCCACCAGCACTAAGAACTACTGGCTGGTGTGTGACATGGTCGAAAAACCGGCTAAAGTGGCTGCGCTGATGTGTGACTGGCTGGTCAACGGCTGGTGCCGTGAGGCGATCTTTAACCTGAAGTTGCCGATGAAAAAGCGTTACGAAGAAGTCTCTAATATTCTTGAACGCATCGACGAACGTCTGAAAGAAAATGGCGTGAATGCCGAGATCTTCGCGAAGCAGCTTTATCACGATCGCGAAGAAGTCACCGTGCATATCCGCCGTTTCTGGTCGGCTATTGGCGGACGCCGCGACGAGCGTGATCGCTGATACTCGTCATACTTTGAACTGCAGGGGCGTGGGCTGCGTGCGTTCGCCCGAATCACTTACTTGCCACCTGCCTGCAATTCAAATTATTCAGAGTATCCTTCCTGAACACTTGCGTTTGAGAAGTGCTTTTTTATGGCAAACGCAGTTGCTGCAAATTGCCATCCAGCGCGACGTCGGTTTGCAGCGTTGATACACGTTTGCAGGCATACGCCAGTTCACGGTGCTCTTCGAGTTTTTTACGCCATTTTTCCGGCACGCCTTCCAGATTGTCGTAAAGCTCATCCAGCGATCCGGTCTGCGTCAGTAACGTGACCGCCGTCTTCGGGCCTATTCCCGGCACTCCCGGGATTTTACTGCTGCTGATCCCGGCCAGACCCCAGTAATCGGTGAGTTGCTGTGGCAATACGCCAAACGTTTCCTGAACAAACGGCATATCCAGCCAGCGTTTCTGGAAGTAATCGCGGATCTGAATATTGGGTGCCAGTAACTGACAGTACCCTTTATCGGTTGAAACGATGGTGACCTGATGGCCGCCGGATGACACTTTCGCGGCCAGTGTTGCCGCCAGGTCGTCTGCTTCATTACCTGCAGAATGCCAGCAGGCAATGCCTAGCCCTTCAAAACCGGCTTTCAGGCTGGGCATTTCCGCAACCAGATTATCTGGCATTGGTGAGCGCCCGGCTTTGTAGTCGGGCAGACACTGATGACGCCAACTGTCTGCCCGGTCATCTTCGTCAAATACGGCAACGGCATGTGTGGGCTGAGTATGCTGAATCAGCTGACCTATGGCGTTCTGGCAGGTAATCAGACAAGGCGAACCCTGAACCGCATGGATACGGCGGATCAGGTTCAGGGCATCAATAATCAGCAGATGTATTGCCATGTTAATCTCCATAATAAAGGCGACTCGCGTCGCCCTTAGATCTGCTTTAGAAGTGTGACTTGCCGTGTGATCGGTCGGTCAGGCACAAATCTCATAGCAAGGAATATATGCGCTGCCCGGCAATTTCATACGGTGCTGGGCGACGAAACCTTGCAGCAGGCTGTCCATTTTTTTCATTAAAGCCGGATCGCCGTGCAGCTTGAAGCGACCATGTTTTTCGATGGCGTGGATCCCAAATTCTTTCACGTTACCGGCCACAATACCGGAGAAGGCGCGGCGCAGTGCGGCGGCCAGTTCCTGCGGTGGCTGGTTAGGATAAAGATTCAGGTTCGCCATGTTTTCATGATTCGGTTCGAACGGGTGCTGCAAATCGGGCGCAATGCGAATCGACCAGTTGAAACTGTAGGCATCTCCGCTGTTACGACGGTTTTCTTTCACCAGCGGCATGGCGCGTTTCATCTGACGGGCGACTTCTGTCGGATCGTCGATGATGATGGTGTAGAACTTACAGGCTTCTTCACCCAGCGTTTCTTTAATGAAGGCATCAAGAACGTGGAAGTAATCCGCGCTTTCTTTCGGGCCGGTGAGGATCAGCGGTAAAACCTGATCGCTGTTTTCCGGATCCATCAGAATGCCCAGCAGATACAGTAATTCTTCTGCGGTACCTACACCGCCAGGGAAGATAATGATCCCGTGCGCAATGCGCACGAACGCCTCAAGCCGTTTTTCGATATCCGGCATGATGATCAGTTCGTTGACCAGTGGATTAGGCGGCTCAGCAGCAATAATCGACGGTTCTGTCATGCCGATAAAGCGGCCGGCTTTGTAGCGCTGTTGCGCGTGGCCGACGGCGGCGCCTTTCATCGGGGCTTCCATTGCGCCCGGGCCACAGCCGGTACAAATGTTCAGTTCACGCAGACCCAGCTGACTGCCGACGTTACGGGCATACTGATATTCAATTTCATTAATTGAATGTCCGCCCCAGCAAACCACCATGTTCGGATCTTCATCCAGATGCAGGGCGCGGGCATTGCGTAAGATAGAGAACACCAGATTGGTCAGATGCGCTGAGTTTTTGGTATTCAGGTGCTGAAAACGACCGGCGTTGTCAATTTGCCCGCTCACGAACAGAATATCGCGCAGTACAGCAAACAGGTTGGCCTGTAATGAGCGGATAATCCGGCCATCCACAAATGCGTCTTCCGGTGGGTTTACCAGTTCCAGTTTCACGCCACGCTCTCTGCGCAGCACATTGATATCAAAGCTTTCGTAACGGTCGAGAAGCTCTTTACTGCTGTCAGTCTGGCTGCCGCTGTTAAGCACGGCCAGTGAACAATTTCGGAAAAGACGATAGAGGTCGCTGCTCGCAGTACGTTTGAGCATGTCGACTTCCAGCTGCGACAACAAATCCATTGAGCCTAACGGGCTGATATGTGTAATCAAAGTTGCTCCTTGACACCAACGGGTGCAGTGATTCTTTCTGCTACCTGATTGCGGCGCATGATTTTTCGGATCATATTTTTTGCGCCGTACGCGATTTAACAGTAACCCCGTCATCAGGCTTTTACCAATGCTGACAGAGCGTTAGCTCAGTTCTTGAGCAACGTCTCGCATTATTGTCTGACAAGTCGCGCGGTTGCAGGTTCAAACGGGAAGTTGGATCTCCATGGATTGATGTCCAGACCACCGCGGCGTGTATAGCGCGCATAAACGGCAAGCTTTTCCGGCTGGCAGAAACGCAGCAAATCATTAAAGATGCGTTCAACGCATTGTTCGTGGAATTCATTGTGATGGCGGAAAGAAACCAGGTAACGCAGCAGCGCTTCATGGTCGATTTTCGGGCCGCGATATTGGACCTGAACGGAACCCCAGTCTGGCTGATGGGTGATCAGGCAGTTGGATTTCAGCAGATGACTGACCAGCGACTCTTCAACGATCTCAGCACCTTTAGCATTGGCCAGATAATCCGTGCTGAACTCGTAACTGTCGATCTCAATATCCTGCTCATCGATGCAAACACCGTCAAAATGCCCAACCGCTGAACCTTCAATCTCAGACAGACGGCTGACGCTCACCGTGACTTCGCCTTGCGCGCAGGCGCTTAAATCACGGGTTAATGTTTCCTTGACCGCCTGCCAGTCCGCGAAAACGGTCTGGTTGAAGCTGTTCAGATAGAGCTTGAAGCTTTTGGATTCGATCAGATTCTGGCTGTTGGCATTCAGACTGATTTCACCCACGGCAACCTGCGGCAGGCCTTTGGCATTGAGCCACGACAGTTCATACAGCGTCCAGATATCTGCGCCATGAAACGGTAAGTTGTCCGGATATAAACCCAGCGGTTCACGGTTCATGCTGCGCGGAACGGCCTGCAATAAAGACGCGTCGTATTGATCGACATAAGCCGTACTTTTACCCAGCGTCAGTTGCGCCAGGGCGGGGTTATCCTGATATGAGGACATGCTGTCACCTTACGAAATAGGTACAATAGAGAATAATCCCTAGTTTACCCCAGCCTTACCGGAAGATGAGAGAATTATGGAGTCTGAAGTTTCTGTAGCATTGCGTGAATTTACTCAACGTTATGTCGATCTCTGGCAACAGGAAACCGGCATGCCGCCCGCCAGTGAAGCCCTTTTTGGTGTGGATTCGCCGTGCGTGGTCAAAACAGATGAAGACAAGGTCTTCTGGCTAACACAGACGTTTACCCCTGATGCGACCTTGCAAAATGTAGAACGGGCGCTGGAATTACAGTTGCGTCCTGAGGCGCATGAGTTTTACACGACACAGTATGCAGGGGACATGACCGCCAGCTGGCAGGGAAATCCGCTGACGTTGTTGCAGGTCTGGAGCCAGGAAGATTTCACCCGTTTGCAGGAAAATCTGATCGGGCATCTGGTCACGCAAAAGAGGCTGAAGCTGACACCTACCCTTTTTCTGGCGACCACAGATTCCGAGCTGGATCTGGTTTCGTTATGCAATGTGACCGGTAATGTCGTGCTGGAACAGTTCGGCAGTAAAAAACGAACTATACTCTCGCCATCGTTATCAGAATTCCTTACAATGCTGACCGCTGTTTGTCCCGCCTGAGCAACATCATCTGAACGACCCATCCCGCAGAGCACAAATGGCTCACAAGCGTGTGAGAGATCTCTCACAAAGGCTGTAAGAGATCTCGCTAATTTGACTTAATTACTTCCTGGTTAAAATAATTTTCATAAATAAAATCAATTAGTTGGTTGATTTATTGGTTGTGAGACGGCTTACGCCCGCTGAGGTTGGCTTACAGCCTGCCTTGCTCCCAAGGCCGAAATCAACGATTCTAGTCAGGCACTAAGGAAGCATGAAGCAGAACATCAGGATGATGGCTGATTCATAAAAAAGGGGACGGCTCAGGAAGAGTCAGGACGGCATCGGATTATGCCAGGATGTTTCAGGACGAAACCAGGGACACCTCCAGGACGGAGAAGAGAGCTCACAAAGGAAGCTGAGCGGGTCACAGATGACCAAGGGACATCAGTCAGGATGACTTAGGACAGACCGTCAGGATGAAAGTTGGACGATGCAAAGGACAGCCGGTTAGGATAACCGCAGGAAAAGTTTTCAGGGATTGAGCAGGGAGCACTCAGGTAGCTGGATTGCTATAAAACGAACCGGGGGCACTGTGAAAACAGTGCCCCCAACTTTTATGTCTATAAAAATTACTTCTGTAAAATCTTCCTTCCAGCCCAAAGCGCCAGCCATTCCTCAGCCGATCGCCCCCAAGACATCATCCTGCCCCTGCTTTTTCGGCAACAGGAATAAAGTGGCAAAAATATCCAGCAGATAAATCGCGGCCAGCAAGGTAATTGCTGCGGTAAATGACACCTGTGCCACCAGCATTCCAATCACCAGCGGGCCAAAACCACCGACGCCACGTCCGAGATTAAATAACAGATTCTGGGCCGTCGCCCGGACACGTACCGGATAGAGATCGGAAATCAGGCCGCCGTAACCGCCAATCATGCCATTCACGAACATCCCCATCAGCGCGCCTGCGAACAACATCAGCGCCGGGTCAGACAACTGCGCGTAACACACCACCATCACGACAGCGCCAATCTGATAAATCAGGAAGATTTTCCAGCGCGGGAAACGATCCGACAACATGCCGAACAGCCAGATGCCGAAGGTCATACCGACAACCGTCACGGCGGTCCACAGGCCAGATTTGGTCAGTGAGAAGCCAAAGTTTTTCGACAGATAACTCGGCATCCAGATCATCAGCCCGTAATAACCAAAGTTCTGAACAGAGCACAGGATCAGAATGCCGATGCTGGCTTTGGTCGTGGCTTTATCGCGGAACAGTAACTTAATGCGGCTAAACAGTGAGCCATCATTATTGCTGGCAGTGTGTTTTACGAAGGCTTCCGGTTCGCCCATTGTGCGGCGGATAAGGAAAGAGGCCAGCGCCGGTAACAGTCCGACCAGGAACATGCCGCGCCAGCCGATAATGCCCAACAGCATCGGTGTCAGGAAGGCGGCCATTAGCACGCCGAGCTGCCAGCCCATGCCGACATAGGCCGAGGCGCGGTTACGTTTTTCCGCTGGCCACGCTTCTGCAATCAGCGCCATGCCGATACCAAATTCACCGCCCAGGCCGACACCAGCCAGAGTGCGATAGATCAGTAAATCCCAGTACCCTTGTGCGAAAGCGCATAAACCGGTGAAGAGGGAGAACATCAGAATGGTGAAGGTCAGTACCCGGATGCGGCCGAAACGATCGCTGATAGGTCCGAAAATGACGCCGCCCAGTACGGCACCAATCAGGGTCCAGGTCACCAGCGAACCACTTTGTGAGGAAGACAAACCAAATTCGCTGGTAATAGCCGGGAGCATGAAACCGAGGATCAATAAATCAAATCCGTCCATGGCGTAGCCGGTGACGGAGGCCAGCATGGCTTTTGCCGGTGTTGCGTGTGCTTTTTGAATGTGTTGTGCGGACATGTGGACAGATCTGTAAAGAAAAAAGTGGCGGTAGTTTGCCCGTATCGGGCGTTTATCGCTACCACGAAAAACTTATGGTTGGATAGATAAATTGGATAGGATGCAGAGAGTTGGGGCATCAGTCCTTCAATGTTATGCTTTGCGCCCCCCGGCGGAGGCTGCCCGGGGCCATGAACGAAGAGAGTCATTGATGAATATAGAAAACCAGGTTCGCCAGATTTTAGAAGATATCGAGCAGGTCATGCGTGATGAAAAATTGTGGCACGCCACGCCGCCGGAAGCGGAAGCCTTTGAAAGCAAAGAGCCGTTTTCAGTGGATACCCTGTCTGCTGAACAATGGCTCCAATGGGTGCTGGTTCCCCGTATGTACGCGTTGCTGGAGGCCCAGGCACCAATGCCAACCCGTTTTGCTATCACCCCCTATTTTGAAGTGGCGATGCCTGAAGCACTCCGTTTGCTGACTCAGCTGCAACGCCTCGACGATTTGCTGAACATAGAAGACTGACATGCTGGAAATTTTGTATCAGGACGAACATCTGATCGCAGTAAATAAACCTGCGGGTATGCTGGTTCACCGCAGCTGGCTGGACCGCCATGAAACGGTGTTTGTGATGCAAGCATTGCGTGATCAGATTGGTCAGCATGTGTTTACGGTTCACCGGCTGGATAAGCCGACGTCGGGCGTTTTGCTGCTGGCGCTGTCCAGCGAAGTGGCGCGTTTGCTGTCGCAGCAGTTTGAAAATAACCAGATGAGCAAGGTGTATCATGCCGTGGTTCGCGGGTATGTGCCGCAAGACGGTACCCTCGATTACGCGCTGACGGAAGAGCTTGATAAAATCGCCGATAAGTTTGCCAGTCCGGATAAAGCGCCACAGCCTGCGGTCACGCATTATCGCGTGGTGGCTCAGGTCGAGATGCCCGTGGCTGTTGGTCGTTATGATACGGCCCGTTATAGCCTGGTTGAACTGAAACCAGAAACCGGTCGTAAACATCAGCTGCGCAGGCATATGTCGCATCTGCGTCACCCGATAATCGGAGACAGCGCGCACGGTGATTTAAAGCAAAACCGGGGTATGACGCAGCATTTCGGCTGTTCCGGGCTGATGCTGCACGCCAGTCATATGCAATTGCCTCATCCGGTTACGGGTGAGCCGTTGTCGATTCAGGCGCGCTGGGATCATCGCTGGCAAAATGTGGTGACACAGTTTGGCTGGCAGGGAAAAATCCCTGAGCTTGAAAGGGTTGAGTTTGCAGAAACTTGCCGTCAGGATAGTGCACAAATTTAGTCCCTTTGATTGAAATATTGGCATCACACAGGAGTGAAACCCATGGCAGAAGTCGGAATTTTTGTCGGTACGGTATACGGCAATGCGTTACTGGTGGCAGAGGAAGCGGAAACCGTGCTGAAAGGCCAGGGTCATGACGTGAAACTGTTTGAAGAAGGCACGCTTGAAGCCTGGCAATATTACCGTCATCACTTTGTGCTGATTGTGACGTCGACTACCGGTCAGGGGGATTTGCCGGACAGCATCGCGCCTTTGTATGTCGCCATCCGTGACACCGTGGGCTATCAGCCGGAGTTGCGTTACGGCATGATTGCGCTGGGTGATATCAGCTACGATCATTTCTGTGGCGGCGGCCATAAGCTGGATGATTTATTGCAGGAACAAGGCGCATCGCGCATTGGCGAAATGCTGGAAATTGACGCCATGGAAACTGCCGAACCGGAAACCGTTGCGATTCCGTGGGTGGAAAAATGGGGACAGTTGCTTAAATAACGTCACACCCTTTGCCGTTCTGCGCGCAAGAAATAAAAAGGTCAGGCAAACGCCTGACCTTTTTTGTATTCACATCTTCTGACCGGAATTTATCAGCGGCCGTTGGTGAGTTTTTCCAGATCAGATTCAATCTCAGAAATTTTATTCGCCACGACAGATTCAAGATGGCGTAAGTCATCCAGAATTTTACGTTTCAGATCCACTTCTACCTGATCACGCTGACAGATTTGATCCAGCTCATCAATCACATAGCGCAGATTTGGGCTGATCTCATGAATTTCTTTATAACCCTGACCGGCATTATCGGCAACGATGGTTTTACGCTGGCGCGGGTATTTAAACTTCACGCTTTTAGCAAAAAACTCGCCTTTATCTCTGCGGAAATAGATCTTCAGAATATCGTTATTGGCCTCCTGACGCAGGCTGTAACGATCAATATCGTCGGGATTATTAATGCCCAGGCTTTTCAGATTGTCATACATAGCGCCACCTTCGTTTAGGAGAAAATCAGAGTGTCATGATGAACTGAACGGCGGCTTTAATCATTGATTAATTGCACAGTTTGCCGTTTAGAAGATAAAAAAATAGCGGGTTATTTTTTAAAACAATACCCGCTATTTTTAAGTTTAGTCGATTGTGCGCAATAACTCATTCAGGCCGGTTTTGCCCAGAGTTTTCGCATCTACTTTCTTGACGATGACAGCGCAGTACAGGCTGTATTTACCGTCTTTAGAAGGCAGGTTGCCGGAAACCACTACGGAGCCCGCTGGTACGCGGCCGTAATGCACTTCACCAGTTTCACGGTCATAGATTTTGGTGCTCTGGCCGATGTAAACACCCATGGAAATCACCGAGCCTTCTTCCACGATCACGCCTTCAACGATTTCTGAACGCGCGCCGATGAAGCAATTGTCTTCGATGATAGTCGGGTTCGCCTGAAGTGGCTCCAGAACGCCGCCGATACCTACGCCACCGGACAGATGAACGTTTTTACCGATCTGCGCACAAGAACCGACAGTCGCCCAGGTATCAACCATGGTGCCTTCATCAACGTAAGCGCCGATGTTGACATAAGAGGGCATCAGCACGGTGTTGCGTGCAATGAATGCGCCTTTACGCACGGCAGCAGGTGGCACCACGCGGAAACCTTCACGCTGGAAACGCGCTTCATCGTAGTCAGCGAATTTCATGGGCACTTTATCGAAGTAACGGCTTTCACCGCCTTCCATCACCTGGTTGTCATTGATTCTGAACGAGAGCAGTACCGCTTTCTTCAGCCACTGATGCGTCACCCATTCGCCATCAATCTTCTCAGCAACGCGCAATTCGCCGCTGTCGATTTTGCTGATAACTTCAGTGATAGCGTCGCGCGTTACGCTGTCAACGTTAGCCGGAGTAATGTCTGCACGGCGCTCGAAGGCTTGTTCAATAACGGTTTGTAGTTGCTGCATCCTGTTCTCTTTCCTGAATTGGTTTTAAAAGATAGTGGTACTTGTATCACATTTTATCGCCAGGGTTGAGTGCCTCAGTTAACCGGCGTGTGATTTCCTGGCGAGTTTGCTTATCCAGCGCACGACGCTCGCCATTTGCCAGAATAAATAAGTCCTCTACGCGTTCGCCGATGGTCGAGATGCGCGCACCGTGCAGCGACAGGCCGAGATCARAGAAGACTTCCCCGACGCGTGCCAGCAGACCGGGTTGATCCAGCGACACCAGTTCCATATACGTCCGGCGGTCGGTATGCGTCGGCAGGAAACTGACTTCGGTCTGCACGCTGAAATGACGCAGTTTCGGCGAAGGACGTCGCGCACGCGGCGGCTGATAAGCCTGCGTCATCGACTGTTCCAGCGCGTAACGAATGGCTTCATGCCGGTCTTGTGCCAGCGGGCTGCCGTCCGGTTCCAGTACAATGAAAGTATCCATCGCCATGCCGTCGCGATTGGTGAAAATCTGCGCGTCATGAATGCTCAGGTTACGCCTGTCCAGCTCACCGGCGACGGTGGCAAACAGATACGGTCGGTCAGGGCTCCAGATAAATATCTCGGTCCCGCCGCGCGTTGCCTGACGGCTGACCAGCACCAGCGGTTTGGTGGAGTCATGTTCCAGCAGGTGTCTTGCGTGCCATGCCAGTTGATTGGGTGAATGGCGCAGGAAATAATCCGCCCGGCAGCGGCTCCAGATACGGTGCAGCGCTTCTTCATCAATATTATCCATACGCAGCAATGCCAGCGCCTGAAGGCGGTGATGACGCACGCGCTCGCGAAGATCCGGCGTATTTTGCATGCCGCGGCGCAATTGCTTTTCGGTGGCAAAATACAGTTCGCGTATCAGGCTTTGTTTCCAGCTGTTCCACAGGGTTTCATTGGTGGCACAGATATCCGCCACGGTCAGGCTGACCAGATAGCGAAGGCGAACTTCGGTCTGCATTTCTGCGGCGAACTGCTGGATTTCATTAGGATCCTGAATATCGCGGCGCTGTGCCGTCACTGACATCAGCAAGTGACAGCGAACCAGCCACGAGACCAACTGGGTTTCACGGGAATTCAGCCCGTGCAGTTCGGCAAATTCCAGCACATCCTGCGCGCCGAGAATCGAGTGATCACCACCGCGGCCTTTGGCAATATCGTGGAACAGGGCAGCCATCAGCAACAGTTCAGGCTGTGGCAGCCGCGGATACAGCTCCACACAGAGTGGATGCTTCGGCCGGGTTTCTTCGTGAGCAAAGCTTTCAAGTTTTTGCAGCACGCGAATGGTATGTTCATCGACTGTGTACGCGTGGAACAAGTCGAATTGCATCTGCCCGACGATCTGCCCCCATTGCGGCATATATGCCCACAGCACGCTGTGGCGGTGCATAGGCACCAGCGCGCGTGACACGGCGCCCGGATGGCGCAGGATCGACATAAACATTTCGCGCGCCTGCGGGATCATGCATAGCGRCTCTTTGAGATGTCGACGGGCATGGCGCAGCAGGCGGACGGTGGTGGAGTAAATCCCTTTGATTTCGCGATGGCGCACCATCAGGTGGAACATGCTGATGATAGTTTCCGGACGGCGGTCAAAGAGCGTGCTGTCCCGCAGATCAATCAGATCGCCACGCAGTTGGAAATCTTCATCGAGCGGCCGTGGTTTTTCATTCGGGCCGATGGCCAGAATCGCTTCATCGAACAACTGCAATAACATCTGATTCAGCTCGCCGACCCGGCGGGTCATGCGGTAGAAATCTTTCATCATGCGTTCGACGGGCTGATTGCCTTCGCCCTGATATTGCAGCAATTGCGCCACACTTTGCTGGCGGTCGAACAGCAGACGGTTGTCGTAGCGGGGCAGCAGCAAATGCAGGGCAAAACGGATTCGCCACAGGAAACTCTGACATTCCAGCAGTTCGTTGCGCTCAGCTTTGGTCAGAAAAYCAAAGGCCACCATTTCGTCCAGCGATGTGGCGCCAAAATGACGACGGGCTACCCATAAAATGGTGTGAATGTCGCGCAGGCCGCCGGGGCTGCTTTTGATATCTGGCTCAAGGTTATAACTGGTGCCGTGATAACGCAGATGGCGTTCATTTTGTTCATCAATTTTGGCGCGGAAGAAGTTTGGCGAAGGCCAGAATCCGTCGCTGAAAATGTGTTTCTGCATACTGAGAAACAGCGCGACATCGCCGCAGATCAGGCGGGATTCGATCAGGTTGGTGGCTACGGTTAAATCAGCCAATCCTTCCAGCAGACATTCTTCCAGCGTACGCACGCTGTGTCCGACTTCCAGCTTAACGTCCCACAGCAAGGTAATCAGTTCACCGATGCGCAATGCCTGTTCATCGTTAAGCCGTTTCTGGCTGAGCACCAGAACATCGATATCCGATAAAGGATGCAATTCGCCGCGCCCGTAGCCGCCTACGGCCACCATCGCGGTTTCCGGAATATTGTCGAAGCCGTAGAAGGTCCACAGACGCTGTAACAGCTGATCGATGTAATGCGTCCGTGCGTCTACCAGTTCTTCAGCCTGTTGCCCGGCATTGAAGGCATCCGCCAGCCATGCCTGAAACTGTTCCATATGCTGTTTCAGGCTCTGACGGTTTAAATCGTCGTCCGGATAGACAGAAGGGGAGGCCGGTTGTAGCGGAAAAGTACGGGCGAGATCCTGCGTGGTTTGCAGTAGTACGCTCTTTTCAGCCGGGAAGTTTTCAATCATGGGTGCGCAGCCCTACACGTGAGAGACCAATAAACGTGAAAGATAAAAAAAACCGGCTTTCGCCGGCTTGATTCACAGATTTATACCCTCTCCGCAGAGCGGGTGACTGTTTAGTCGTGCGTCAGGATAGCCGGAATGGTGTCATCCTTACGCAGCGTCATAATTTCACAACCGTTATCTGTCACCACAATAGTATGCTCGTACTGAGCCGACAAGCTGCGATCTTTAGTTTTTACTGTCCAGCCGTCTTTCATGGTGCGGATACGGTAATCGCCTGCGTTGACCATCGGTTCAACGGTAAACGCCATACCCGCCTGAAGCACAACACCGCCGTCATCCGCATCGTAATGCAGTACCTGAGGCTCCTCGTGGAAACCCTCACCGATGCCGTGACCGCAATATTCGCGTACCACAGAGAATTTCTCGGCTTCAACGAACTTCTGGATCTCTTTACCCAACGTGCGCAGGCGGATACCTGGCTTGATCRGGCGCAGTGCGATATACAGGCTTTCCTGCGTGATACGGCAAAGACGCTCACCCAGAATCGTCGGTTTACCCGCGATGAACATTTTGGAGGTGTCACCATGGAAACCATCCTTAATGACCGTGACATCAATGTTGACGATGTCGCCATCTTTCAAAATTTTGTCTTCGCTCGGAATACCGTGGCACACCACTTCGTTAACGGAAATACAGACAGATTTCGGGAAGCCGTGGTAATCCAGGCAGGCAGAAACCGCCTGTTGCTTGTTCACGATGTGATCGGCGCAAATGCGATCCAGCTCGCCGGTGCTGACGCCCGGTTTAACGAAAGGCTCAATGATTTCCAGCACTTCCGCGGCCAGACGGCCAGCAACGCGCATTTTTTCGATGTCTTCAGGGGTTTTGATTGAAATAGCCATGTGTTGTCCTGCGGGTTCTGTGCATCAGGTGTGCTTTATTTCTACACCGATGTCGTCAATAATTAGCTGTGGCTTATGGTATCAGCCCTGATATTTGCTGCCAAACTATCATTTCCCGGGAAGCAATCCGGTGAACAAAAGTTGCTGCCGGGCCGTTATTTATGGTATAAAGCGCGCCGGCAATCCGCTCTGGGTCTTACGACTCTGAGGGATTAAAGCCAAAATCACTCATTGTGTACTTATTAACGTAAGTAATAACACACACGTATCGACACATACGCCGGGGTGCCTTGGGAATTCGTTCTGCAGGGTCGGTTGTATGGGATACGTGGAGGCATAACCCCAACTACTTAATAGAGGTTTTATCATGGCAACTGTTTCCATGCGCGACATGCTCAAGGCCGGTGTTCACTTCGGTCACCAAACCCGTTACTGGAACCCGAAAATGAAGCCATTCATCTTCGGCGCTCGTAACAAGGTTCACATCATCAACCTTGAGAAAACTGTTCCAATGTTCAACGAAGCTCTGGCTGAGTTGCAGAAGATCTCCTCCCGTAAAGGTAAGATCCTGTTCGTTGGTACTAAACGCGCAGCAAGCGAAGCGGTAAAAGAAGCTGCACACAACTGCGACCAGTTCTTCGTGAACCATCGCTGGTTGGGCGGCATGCTGACTAACTGGAAAACAGTTCGTCAGTCCATCAAACGTTTGAAAGATCTGGAAATTCAGTCTCAGGACGGCACCTTCGAGAAGCTGACCAAGAAAGAGGCGCTGATGCGTACTCGTGAACTGGCTAAGCTGGAAAACAGCCTGGGTGGTATCAAGGATATGGGTGGTCTTCCTGATGCTCTGTTCGTTATCGATGCTGATCACGAACACATTGCAATCAAAGAAGCTAACAACCTGGGTATCCCGGTATTCTCCATTGTTGATACCAACTCCGATCCGGATGGCGTTGACTTTGTTATCCCAGGTAACGATGACGCAATCCGTGCAGTAAATCTGTACCTGAGCGCTGTTGCTGCCACTGTTCGTGAAGGCCGTTCGCAAGATCTGGCTGTTCAGGCAGAAGAAAGCTTCGTAGAAGCTGAATAATAAGGCAAGCTCAGCAGAGCCCTTATTAACCAGGTATTGAAATATGTTGGTTAGGGGGCCTTTATTGGCCCCCTTTGCTTATCTTAAATGCGAGAAATATCTCACCGCAAAAACCCTTTTTGCACTGAGATAATCGAGGAAAATACAATGGCTGATATTACCGCTGCCCTGGTAAAAGAACTGCGCGAACGTACTGGCGCTGGCATGATGGATTGTAAGAAAGCTCTGGTTGAAGCTAACGGCGACATCGAGCTGGCAATTGAAAACATGCGTAAATCTGGCGCGATCAAAGCGGCGAAAAAAGCAGGCAACGTAGCTGCTGACGGCGTGATCAAAACCAAAATCGAAGGTAACTTCGGCGTGATTCTGGAAGTTAACTGCCAGACTGACTTCGTGGCTAAAGATGCTGGTTTCCAGGCTTTCGCTGACAAAGTACTGGACGCTGCTGTTGCAGGCAAAGTGACTGATGTTGAAGTCCTGAAAGCTCAGTTCGAAGAAGAACGTATTCAGCTGGTTGCTAAAATCGGTGAGAACATCAACATTCGCCGCGTTCAAATCCTTGAAGGCGACGTGTTGGGCAGCTACCTGCACGGCGCTCGTATCGGCGTTCTGATTGCTGCTAAAGGCGCTGATGAAGAACTGGTTAAGCAAATTGCTATGCACGTTGCAGCAAGCAAACCAGAATTCGTTAAGCCTGAAGATGTGTCTGCCGAAGTGGTAGAAAAAGAGTACCAGGTTCAGCTGGACATCGCGATGCAGTCTGGCAAGCCAAAAGAGATTGCAGAGAAAATGGTTGAAGGCCGCATGAAGAAATTCACCGGCGAAGTTTCTCTGACTGGTCAGCCTTTCGTTATCGACCCAAGCAAAACTGTGGGCCAGGTTCTGAAAGAACATAGCGCAGACGTGACTAACTTCATCCGCTTCGAAGTGGGCGAAGGTATCGAGAAAGTTGAGACTGACTTTGCTGCTGAAGTTGCAGCAATGACTAAACAGTCTTAATCAGTATCTGATACACCCTAAAATGGAACCGCTGCGAAAGGGCGGTTCCGTTTTATCCAGCCCCAAATTCCTATTACATTGTGCGTGAATGTCATTCAGACAGCGCTATGATGTAAAGACTGACTATCCATTAAGACACATTGCTTCTAGGACAGACACCATGGCTACCAATGCGAAACCCGTTTATCAACGTATCCTGCTCAAACTCAGTGGCGAAGCCCTGCAGGGTAGTGAAGGTTTTGGTATCGACGCGAGTGTATTAGATCGCATGGCTCAGGAAGTAAAAGAGCTGGTCGAACTCGGCATTCAGGTAGGTGTTGTGATCGGCGGCGGTAACTTGTTCCGTGGCGCGGGTCTGGCACAGGCGGGCATGAATCGTGTTGTAGGCGACCATATGGGTATGCTGGCGACTGTCATGAATGGCCTGGCAATGCGTGATGCATTACACCGCGCCTATGTTAACGCACGCCTGATGTCTGCAATCCCTTTGAACGGTGTTTGTGATAATTACAGCTGGGCAGAAGCCATCAGTTTGCTGCGTCATAACCGTGTGGTGATTTTCTCCGCCGGTACCGGCAATCCTTTCTTTACCACTGACTCAGCAGCGTGTCTGCGCGGGATCGAAATCGAAGCTGATGTGGTATTAAAAGCGACCAAAGTTGACGGCGTATATTCTGCCGACCCGGTGAAAAATCCGGAAGCGACACTCTACGAAACACTGACCTATCAGGAAGTGTTGGAACAGGAATTGAAAGTGATGGATCTGGCGGCCTTCACGCTGGCCCGCGATCACAATCTGCCAATTCGCGTTTTCAACATGAATAAGCCTGGTGCACTGCGTCGCGTGGTGATGGGTGAAAATGAAGGAACGCTGATTTCTAAAGCGGAGTGATCCTTCACAATTGAACATTACGTTCAGCCAGCCTCTGCTGGCATGAGTATTCACGGACTATACTGATGTTATGGTCTGCCAGGTAATCAGCTTTCAAAGGTTCACAACGTGATTAACGAAATCAAAAAAGACGCTGAAATTCGCATGGAAAAATGCGTTGAATCATTCAAAACGCATATCAGCAAAATCCGTACCGGCCGTGCATCTCCGGGCATCCTGGATGGCATCATGGTGGAATACTACGGTTCAGCAACGCCTCTGCGTCAGCTGGCACAGGTGACGGTGGAAGATTCCCGTACTCTGGCAATCTCTGTTTTTGACCGCTCTATCAGCGCTGCTGTTGAAAAAGCGATCATGACCTCTGATTTGGGTCTGAACCCGTCTTCTGCAGGCGCGACAATTCGTGTTCCATTGCCAGCGCTGACCGAAGAACGTCGTAAAGACTTGATCAAAGTGGTGCGTGGCGAAGCAGAGCAGGGCCGTGTCTCTGTCCGTAACGTCCGCCGCGATGCGAACGATAAAACCAAAGCACTGTTGAAAGATAAAGAAATCAGCGAAGACGAAGATCGCCGTTCCCAGGACGATATTCAGAAACTGACTGATATTTTCATCAAGAAAATCGACGTTGCTCTGAGCGAGAAAGAAGCCGAGTTAATGGAGTTCTAATCCGGCTTGAATTTCTTCCAAAGCGCCGCAATTGCGGCGCTTTGTCTTTTATCGGGCTTTAAATTTTTTACCTGTTCGAACAATCTCATGGACAAGCCAGATAAGAGGTTTCAGACTGTGCACTTTCCGAATTTACGAGCGCTATCCCGGGCATTTTCATGAAACAAATGACTATTCTTGGTTCGACAGGGTCTGTCGGCACCAGCACGCTTTCCGTTGTCCGGTCTAACCCTGACGATTTCTCCGTTAAAGCACTGGTTGCAGGGCGCAATGTTGACGTTATGGCGCAGCAGTGTCTTGAGTTTCACCCTGCCTATGCTTCGATGGCGGATGAATCTTCTGCCCGTGCGCTGAGAGCCATTCTGGCTGAACAGGGAAGCCGTACCGAGGTGCTTTCCGGACCCGATGCGGCGACTGAACTGGCCGCTCTTGATGATGTGGATCAGGTGATGTCGGCTATCGTGGGGGCTGCGGGCTTGTTACCGACACTCGCTGCTGTCCGCGCCGGTAAACAGGTGCTTCTGGCTAACAAAGAATCGCTGGTGACCTGCGGGCGCATTTTTATGGACGCTGTCCGCCATAGTCAGTCTCAGCTATTGCCTATCGACAGTGAACATAACGCTATTTTCCAGAGTTTACCTGAATCCATTCAAAAACAGCTGGGATATGCTTCCCTCGAAAGCCACGGGATCTCCCGCATTATTTTAACCGGGTCTGGTGGCCCGTTCCGCGAACTGCCGTTGGATAAATTTCGCGATGTCACTCCTGATCAGGCTTGCGCGCATCCCAACTGGTCGATGGGGCGTAAAATTTCCGTCGACTCGGCAACCATGATGAATAAAGGGCTGGAGTATATTGAAGCCCGCTGGTTGTTTAATGCCTCTGCTGCTGAGATGGAAGTGATTATCCATCCGCAATCCGTGATCCATTCCATGGTGCGTTATTGCGATGGCAGCGTGCTGGCTCAACTTGGCTCGCCGGATATGCGTACCCCAATTGCGCATGCCATGGCATATCCGCACAGAGTCAGAACTGACGTCGAAGCGTTGGATTTTTGTAAAATGGGTGCGATGACTTTCAGTGCACCGGATTACGCACGTTATCCTTGTTTGCAATTGGCTATCGAAGCCAGCAACACCGGGCAGGCAGCGACGACGGCACTGAATGCCGCGAATGAAATTTCGGTGGCCGCGTTCCTCAATGGTGAGATTCGTTTTACTGACATTGCTGGCCTGAATCGTCAGGTGATGGAGCAGTTAGTGAGCGCTGAACCTGATTCTGTTGAGGAAGTGTTGGAGATCGACGCGCAGGCGAGAGCCAGTGCACGTGAGAAACTTCATACATTTGCGCTATAAGGCTGTTTTTGTACTTATGCAGCAGTTTGTTAGCATCACATTGAAATGGTATAGTCTGCGCCACACTGACAGTAGATTTGGCTTTTCAGGGCCTGAGTGTTAAAGGTGGAATCGGTGATCTGTCAGTGTAAGCCGTGCCTGCAAGGGGGACACGGCTTTTTTGCGCGTGTAGTCGCACCAGCGACAGAAAGGTGTGCCGCCAGCTAACTGTTGTGGCGTCGTCAGCCAGAAGAATGTTATGCCAGCCAGAAAGCCGCTGTGTTCTGATAAAAGGAAATGAGTACGCGTTATGTCCCTCGAAAATCAACAGATGTCTGATATGTATTGCTCTCAACCTCGCCATGTTGCCATTATCATGGACGGTAACGGACGCTGGGCAAAACGTCAGGGTAAAATGAGGGTATTCGGTCATAAAGCGGGAGTGAAGTCGGTGCGCAAAGCGGTAAGTTTTGCTGCCAGTCATCACCTTGATGCACTCACGCTTTATGCCTTTAGTAGTGAAAACTGGAATCGTCCGGCCCAGGAAGTCTCCGCATTGATGGAGTTGTTCGTCCGTGCATTAGACAGTGAAGTCAAAAGCTTGCATAAACATAATGTCAGGCTTCGGGTCATTGGCGACGTCAGTCGCTTTAGTGCTCGTCTGCAGGAACGCATTCGTCGTTCAGAAACAATGACTCAAAATAACGACGGTCTTACCCTGAACATTGCCGCGAATTACGGTGGCCGATGGGATATTATTCAAGGCGTTAAGACTCTGGCGGGTCAGGTTGAAGCCGGCACGCTGCGGGCAGAACAGATTACAGAAGAATTGCTGAATTCAGCGGTCTGTATGAGCGAACTGGCACCCGTCGATTTGGTGATCAGAACCGGTGGGGAACATAGGATCAGTAACTTTTTGCTGTGGCAAATTGCCTACGCGGAGCTCTACTTTACCGATGTCCTCTGGCCTGATTTTGATGAAAATACCTTTGAAGGTGCGCTGACTGCTTTTGCACAACGCGAGCGCCGCTTCGGGGGGACTACACCTATCGGCGCCAATGCGTCCTAGGGAGAACATTTGCTGAAGTATCGCATTATCACAGCTCTGATTTTAATACCGATTGTTATTGCAGCACTCTTTTTATTACCGCCTGTCGGTTTTGCCATCGTGACGTTAGTTGTGTGCATGCTGGCAGCGTGGGAGTGGGGGCAACTGGCCGGTTTTGCAAGCCGTAATCAGCGCATCTGGCTGGCTATATTATGTGGTTTCCTGCTGGCAGCGATGATGCTGAGCATACCTGCTTACCAGCAAAGCGTGCATCTGTTGCAAGTCGGAGGCTCATTATGGGCTGCGCTTGCGTGGTGGTGTCTGGCATTGGTGCTGGTGGTTGGATATCCTGCTTCGGCAGCCTTCTGGCGCCATTCCCGTGTGCTGCGCTTAGTCTTTGGCATACTGACTATTGTGCCGTTTTTCTGGGGTATGGTCGCACTGCGCCAATACGGTTATGCAGAAAATCATCATACTGGCGCATGGTGGTTGTTATATGTGATGCTACTGGTCTGGGGGGCAGACTCCGGCGCTTACCTGTTTGGTAAATTATTTGGTAAGCATAAACTGGCGCCTAAAGTATCCCCGGGGAAAACCTGGGAAGGGTTTGCTGGCGGTCTTCTGACTTCAGCCCTCATAGCCTGGTTATTTGGCCGCTATGCACCACTTGATGTGGTACCGTCGACCTTATTGATTTGTTCCGTTGTTGCCGCGCTGGCTTCTGTGCTGGGCGACCTGACGGAAAGTATGTTTAAACGCGAGGCAGGGATCAAAGACAGTGGTCATATGATCCCTGGTCACGGCGGAATACTGGATCGTATCGACAGCCTGACGGCTGCGGTGCCTGTATTCGCCTGTCTGATGCTGTTAGTGTATTAATCCGTCTGTGACGGTGAAGTTTCCTAAGGAATAGTTAGACATATGATGAACATACTCTGGAGCCTGGCCGCCTTTATCGTCGCATTGGGGGTGCTTATCACCGTGCACGAGTTCGGCCATTTCTGGGTTGCTCGTCGTTGTGGTGTGCGTGTCGAACGTTTTTCTGTCGGTTTTGGACGCGCGCTATGGCGCCGGACTGACCGTCAGGGAACAGAGTATGTTCTGGCCATCATTCCTCTCGGAGGCTACGTTAAGATGCTCGACGAGCGCGTCGAGGCTGTAGCGCCTGAATTCCGCCACCAATCTTTCAATAACAAAAAAATCTGGCAGCGCGCTGCTATCATCAGCGCCGGGCCGATCGCCAATTTCATTTTTGCTGTTTTTGCTTACTGGCTGATCTTCGTCATCGGCGTGCCGAGCGTGCGTCCTGTCGTGGCAAATGTCACTGCAAATTCAATTGCCGCACAATCCAATATTTCACCCGGAATGGAACTAAAATCTGTTGCGGGTATCGAAACGCCTGATTGGGATTCAGTTCGTATGGCGTTAGTCGGCGAAATTGGTGATGATCAAACGACGGTTGATGTGGCGCAATTTGGCTCGTCCCAGGTCGTTGAGAAAACTCTGGATTTGCGTCAATGGCAGTTTGATCCTGAAAAGCAGGATCCGGTGGTGTCTCTGGGTATGATTCCCAGAGGGCCGCAGATAGAATCTGTTCTGCAGGAGGTGCAGCCAGATTCAGCCGCGCAAAAGGCGGGTTTGCAAGCCGGGGACAGGATCGTTAAAGTCGATGGTCAGATTCTGGAAAGCTGGCAGTCGTTTGTCATACAGGTACGTGACAATCCGGGTAAACCAATTGCACTGGAAGTTGAGCGGGCGGGGAATCCCGTCGCGTTAACACTGACGCCGGACACGAAGTCCGCAGGTAAAGGCAAGATACAGGGTTTTGCTGGTGTGGTACCGAAAGTGATACCGCTGCCTGATGAATATAAAACAATCCGTCAGTATGGCCCGTTTGTGGCGTTTTATGAGGCCGGGGATAAAACCTGGCAACTGATGAAACTCACAGTGAGCATGCTGGGTAAGTTAATTACCGGAGATGTGAAGCTGAACAATCTGAGTGGCCCAATATCCATCGCACAGGGCGCAGGAATGTCAGCTGAATATGGTTTGGTGTCTTACCTCACGTTTTTGGCACTCATTAGTGTCAATCTGGGGATCATCAACCTCTTCCCATTACCGGTATTAGATGGTGGACACCTGCTGTTTCTCGCAATAGAAAAGCTTAAAGGTGGGCCAGTTTCCGAGCGAGTTCAGGACTTCAGTTACCGCATTGGTTCAGTTTTGCTGGTGTTGTTGATGGGGCTTGCACTTTTCAATGATTTCTCCCGTCTTTAAGGCCGGAGATTAGGTTAGGAAGAACGCATAACAACGATGGCGATCAAAAAGTTGCTCATAGCGTCGCTGCTGTTTGGCAGCGCCACCGTATACGGTGCAGACGGTTTCGTAGTGAAAGATATTCATTTCGAAGGCCTGCAGCGAGTTGCCGTCGGTGCGGCGTTACTCAATATGCCGGTTCGCGTCGGTGATACGGTGACTGACGATGATATCAGTAATACCATTCGTGCATTGTTTGCCACTGGCAACTTCGAGGATGTTCGTGTCCTGCGCGATGGAAATTCTCTGATTGTTCAGGTCAAAGAACGTCCAACTATTGCCAGCATTACTTTCTCCGGTAACAAATCGGTGAAAGATGACATGCTGAAGCAAAACCTGGAGGCCTCTGGCGTCCGTGTTGGCGAAGCCCTTGACCGTACAACCATCGGCAGCATCGAGAAAGGTCTCGAAGACTTCTATTACAGCGTCGGTAAATACAGTGCATCGGTAAAAGCGGTTGTGACCCCTTTGCCACGTAACCGTGTTGATCTGAAGCTGGTCTTCACCGAAGGTGTTTCTGCCAAAATTCAGCAGATCAACATTGTTGGTAACCATGCCTTTACGACCGATGATCTGATTTCACGCTTCCAGCTGCGTGATGAAGTGCCATGGTGGAACGTGGTCGGTGACCGTAAATATCAGAAACAAAAACTCGCGGGTGACCTTGAAACCCTGCGTAGTTTCTATCTGGATCGCGGTTATGCCCGTTTCAACATTGATTCGACTCAGGTCAGCCTGACGCCGGACAAAAAAGGCATCTAMATTACGCTGAACATCACAGAAGGTGAGCAATACAAACTTTCTGGCGTTGAAGTGACTGGCAGCATGGCGGGTCACTCAGCAGAAGTTCAAAGCCTGACTAAAATTGATAAAGGCGAGCTGTATAACGGCGCCAAAGTCACCAAAATGGAAAACGACATCAAGCAGATGCTGGGTCGTTATGGCTATGCCTATCCGCGTGTGACTACACAGCCAGAAATTAATGATGYAGACAAGACCGTCAAACTGCATATCAACGTTGATGCGGGGAACCGTTTCTATGTACGTCATATCCGTTTTGAAGGTAATGACACCAGTAAGGACAGCGTACTGCGCCGTGAAATGCGTCAGATGGAAGGTGCCTGGTTGGGCAACGATCTGGTCGATAAAGGTAAAGAGCGTCTGAACCGTCTGGGTTATTTCGAAACGGTTGATGTTGATACGCAGCGTGTTCCAGGTTCGCCTGATCAGGTTGATGTTGTCTACAAAGTGAAAGAACGTAACACCGGTAGCTTCAACTTTGGTGTGGGTTACGGTACTGAGAGTGGTGTCAGCTTCCAGGTGGGTGTCCAGCAGGATAACTGGCTGGGTACGGGTAATTCTGTTGGCATCAGCGGTACTAAAAACGATTACCAGACATATGCAGAATTCACTATCACTGACCCTTACTTCACCGTTGATGGCGTAAGTCTGGGTGGTCGTATCTTCTATAACGACTTCAAAGCTGATGATGCGGACCTGTCCAGCTATACCAACAGAAGTTATGGTATTGGCGGTAATCTTGGTTTCCCAATCAATGAAAATAACTCATTGCGCCTGGGTCTGGATTACGTACACAACGATCTGTCCAATATGGAACCACAGATCGCTATGTTCCGTTATCTGAACTCTGTTGGGCTGAAACCGCCGGTGACCACCAGTGACAATGCTGATGCTGACTTTAGTGCGAATGATTTCTTCGCCAACCTCGGCTGGGGTTATAACAATCTCGACCGTGGCTACTTCCCAACATCGGGGACGAAAGCCAGCCTGAACGGTAAAGTAACCGTTCCGGGTTCTGATAACGAATATTATAAAATTACATTTGATTCAACCAGTTATATGCCGCTAAATCAGGATCGTGACTGGGTGCTGATGGGCCGTGCGCGTGCAGGTTACGCAGACGGTCTTGGCGGTAAAGAAGTGCCGTTCTACGACAACTTCTATGCCGGTGGTTCAAGCAGTGTTCGTGGTTTCCAGTCGAACACCATTGGTCCAAAAGCGGCATACTACAAATGTACTACGGCTAACACATCTTACAGCGGCTGTCCGATTGATAACTCAAACGACGCAGTTGGCGGTAACGCAATGGCAGTATTGAGTGCTGAACTGATTGTTCCGACTCCATTTGTTAGCGAGAAATACGCTAACTCATTGCGTACTTCCCTGTTCGTGGACAGCGGTACTGTTTGGGATACAGGTTGGGAAAACACCCCGCAGACTATTGCGGCAGGCGTTCCTGATTACAGTAAACCAGGTAACATTCGTGTTTCTTCGGGTCTTGCGTTGCAGTGGATGTCTCCACTTGGACCATTGGTCTTCTCCTACGCACAACCGGTCAAGAAATATGAAGGCGATAAGGCAGAACAGTTCCAGTTTAACATTGGTAAAACCTGGTAACGTTCTGTCCGGGCAGAAGTTGTCCAGCAGAATCGCAATGGCCTGATGATAAATCTCATACACGGGTTTCGGCCCGTGTATTGTTTTCATGTCAGGTGTTTTGTGTAATTTAATGTGCCATATGGCACAACGGGTGATGGAAGGAGTTTATAGTGAAAAAGTGGTTATATGCCGCAGGCCTCGGTTTAGTTATGGCTTCTTCAGCTAGCGTTCAGGCTGCTGATAAAATTGCTATCGTTAACGTAGCAAGTATTTTCCAACAAATGCCTGCTCGTGAAGCTGTAGCAAAACAGCTGGAAAACGAGTTCAAAAGCCGTGCGACAGATTTGCAATCTCAGGAACGTGATCTGCAAACCAAAATGCAACGTCTGCAACGCGATGGCTCTACAATGAAAGCCAGCGACCGTTCTAAACTTGAAAAAGACGTAATGGCTCAGCGTGAAGCATTCTCTGCAAAAGCGCAGCAATTCGACCAGGACAACCGTCGTCGTCAGGGCGAAGAGCGCAACAAAATCCTGAGCCGTATTCAGGACGCTGTAAAAACTGTAGCAAGTAAAGAAGGTTATGACGTTGTTATCGATGCTAATGCCATTGCATATGCTGACAATAGCAAAGACATTACTGCTGATGTGCTGAAACAGGTTAAATAAACATGTCTTCAATTCGACTGGCTGATCTCGCACAGCAGTTGGATGCACAATTGCACGGTGATGGCGAAATTGCCATCACCGGCGTTGCTTCAATGCATTCCGCACACTCTGAGCAAATCACGTTTTTATCAAACAGCCGTTACCGTGAACAGTTGGCTTCCTGCAATGCAGGCGCCGTAGTGTTGACCGAAGCGGATCTGCCATTTTGCCCTACAGCGGCATYAGTGGTTAAAAACCCTTACCTGACGTATGCGCGGATGGCGCAATTGCTGGATACCACGCCAGCACCGGCAGTGGATATCGCGGCGAGTGCGGTGATTTCAGACAGTGCAACATTAGGTAAGAATGTCTCGGTTGGCGCAAATGCAGTCATCGAATCAGGCGTTGTATTGGGTGACAATGTTGTCATCGGTGCAGGCTGTTTTATCGGTAAAGAGGCAAAAATAGGCGCTGGCACACGGTTGTGGGCCAATGTTTCTATTTATCACCGCGTTGAAATCGGCGAGCAGTGCTTGATTCAGTCAGGTACTGTGATCGGCGCTGATGGTTTTGGTTATGCCAATGATCGTGGTAATTGGGTTAAAATCCCACAGTTAGGTACTGTCATTATCGGTGACCGTGTTGAAATCGGTGCCTGTACCACGATTGACCGTGGCGCACTGGATGACACTATCATTAGCAATGGCGTCATCATTGATAACCAATGTCAGATTGCACACAACGTCGTGATTGGAGACAATACGGCGGTCGCTGGCGGTGTTATTATGGCCGGTAGTCTGAAAATTGGACGCTACTGCCAGATCGGCGGAGCCAGTGTTATCAATGGTCACATGGAAATCTGTGATCAGGCCGTAGTGACGGGAATGGGAATGGTAATGCGACCAATCACTGAACCTGGGGTATACTCCTCCGGTATCCCGTTACAACCGAATAAAGTTTGGCGTAAGACGGCTGCATTGGTAATGAATATCGACGAGATGAATAAACGCCTCAAAGCTGTCGAGCGTAAAATCGAAAAAGATTAATTACCACCTACGGTGCTGCTTTGTGTTCCCTTCGTTGAGTGAACCTGCGACATACGTTCCTATTTGCGGCCTGCCTGATGACCTTCTTTTGGGGTCTGGCAGGCCGTGTTATTGATGCCATCAGTTTTTATAGACAGGAAGAGTATTTTGACTACTGACACTCATACTCTGCATATTGAAGAGATACTGGATTTACTGCCACACCGTTACCCGTTCTTGCTGGTTGATCGCGTGTTGGATTTTGAGAAAGGGAAATTTTTGCGCGCTGTGAAAAACGTTTCTTTTAACGAACCGTTCTTCCAGGGCCATTTCCCGGGTAAACCGATTTTCCCGGGCGTTTTGATTCTGGAAGCAATGGCTCAGGCCACCGGCATTCTGGCATTTAAAAGCGTTGGAAAACTGGAACCTGGCGAATTGTATTATTTTGCAGCAATCGACGATGCACGCTTTAAACGTCCGGTCCTGCCGGGTGACCAGATGGTTCTGGAAGTTGAATTCATTAAAGAGCGTCGTGGCGTTGCTCGTTTCAAAGGTGTCGCGAAAGTCGATGGCGAGATCGCTTGCGAGGCATCAATGATGTGCGCCCGCCGCCGGGAGTCTTAATACATGATTGATAAAACCGCCTTTATTCATCCAAGCGCTATTGTTGAAGACGGTGCTGTTATCGGTGCCAGAGTTCATATCGGTCCTTTCTGCTACGTGGGTTCCCAGGTAGAAATTGGTGAAGGCACCGAGCTTAAATCACACGTAGTTCTTAATGGCGTGACCAAAATTGGTCGCGATAACCGCATCTTTCAGTTCGTTTCCATTGGTGAAATTAACCAGGATCTGAAATATGCCGGTGAACCAACACGCGTTGAGGTCGGCGATCGCAACAATATTCGTGAGAGCGTTACCATTCATCGTGGTACCGTTCAGGGCGGTGGTCTGACAAAAGTGGGTAGTGATAACCTGTTGATGGTTAACGCACATATTGCCCACGATTGTGTCATTGGGAATCGCTGTATTCTGGCGAACAACGCGACCCTCGGTGGTCACGTTGAGGTTGATGATTTCGCGATCATTGGCGGCATGACGGCAGTGCATCAGTTCTGTATTATCGGTGCGCATGTGATGGTGGGTGGATGTTCCGGGGTTGCTCAGGATGTTCCTCCGTTTGTCATTGCGCAAGGTAACCATGCGACACCTTTCGGCATCAATATCGAAGGGCTTAAGCGACGTGGTTTCGAAAAAGCCGATCTGCACGCTATTCGCAATGCTTATAAGTTACTGTACCGCAGCGGTAAAACGCTGGAAGAAGCACAACCGGAAATCGCTGCTATCGCGGCTGAATTCCCGAAAGCTAAACCTTTCAGTGATTTCTTTGACCGCTCAACGCGCGGTATTATTCGCTGATCTGCGCTACGGAAAACAATGCAAAAGCCTGTTCTGACAATTGGCCTGGTGGCCGGTGAAACGTCCGGTGACATTCTTGGCGCCGGGCTGATTCGAGCCTTGAAGAAGCATCATCCTGATGCCCGTTTTGTGGGTGTCGCGGGTCCGCTGATGCAGGCGGAAGGATGCGAAGCCTGGTACGAGATGGAAGAACTGGCGGTAATGGGCGTGGTGGAAGTTCTTGAACGGCTGCCACGCTTGTTGAAAATCCGCAAAGATCTGACCCGTCGTTTTAGCGAACTGAAGCCTGATGTGTTCGTGGGCATTGATGCTCCTGACTTCAACATCACGCTTGAAGGTCGTTTGAAGCAGCGCGGTCTGCGTACTATTCACTATGTCAGCCCGTCTGTCTGGGCCTGGCGTCAAAAACGTGTTTTCAAAATCGGCAAGGCAACGGATCTGGTTTTGGCATTCCTGCCTTTCGAAAAAGCGTTTTATGACAAATTCAATGTTCCCTGTCGTTTCATTGGTCATACGATGGCCGATGCGATGCCGCTGCATCCTGATAAACAGGCTGCACGTTTGTCACTCGGTATTCCTGAAGATGTGCATTGCCTTGCTTTGCTGCCGGGAAGTCGTCACGCTGAAGTGGAAATGCTCAGCGCGGATTTTCTGAAAACAGCTTTGCAGCTACGACAGACTTATCCTGATTTACATGTCGTTGTGCCCCTGGTGAATGCCAAACGTCGCGAGCAGTTTGAACGGATCAAGGCTGAAATAGCCCCTGATCTTCCTGCGCATTTGCTCGATGGGAAAGGTCGGGAAGCGATGATCGCCAGTGATGCCGCTTTACTGGCATCGGGAACGGCAGCGCTGGAATGTATGCTGGCAAAATGCCCGATGGTTGTGGGTTATCGTATGAAGCCTTTCACTTTCTGGCTGGCGGAACGTCTGGTGAAAACGCCGTATGTTTCATTGCCAAATCTGCTGGCACGGCGGGAAATTGTCACCGAATTACTGCAAACCGAATGTGTACCTGACAAACTTTCTGCTGCGTTGCTGCCTTTATTGGCTGGTGGTGAGAAAAGCCGGGAACTGCGTGAGACGTTCCTGGAACTGCATGAAAGTATCCGCCGTGACGCAGACGAACAGGCTGCTCAGGCTGTCATGGAGCTGGCAAAGCGATGAGTGATGTATTTATCTATCCACAAGCTGTCTGTATTGCAGGCGTGGATGAAGTGGGGCGTGGTCCTTTAGTGGGGGCAGTCGTCACCGCTGCTGTGATTCTTGATCCTGCTAACCCGATTGCCGGGCTGGCAGATTCCAAGAAACTCTCTGAAAAGCGCCGTGAGGCGTTATACATCGAAATCAAAGAGAAAGCGCTGGCCTGGAGTCTCGGGCGCGCTGAACCACATGAAATTGATGAACTGAATATTTTGCATGCCACCATGCTGGCAATGCAAAGAGCCGTTGCCGGTTTGTGTATTACGCCTGATATGGTGCTGATTGACGGCAATCGCTGCCCTAAACTTCCGATGGCTTCACAGGCGATAGTGAAAGGGGACAGCAAAGTCGCTGAAATTAGCGCAGCCTCAATTTTGGCTAAAGTCACCCGCGACCGCGAAATGGTTGAACTGGATCTTCAGTTCCCTGAATATGGTTTTGCGAAGCACAAAGGCTATCCGACGCCGGTGCATCTTGAAAGTCTTGCCCGTCTTGGAGCCACTACACACCACCGTCGAAGTTTTTCACCGGTGAAACGCGCGCTCGGACTGGCATAACGCGTCATTTGTTCCTGCCCGTTTTTATTGCTAAAAAAGACGGGCACACAAACCTTTAATTCACTCATTTCTGGACTCTGGATATGGCCGAACCTCGTTTTATTCATCTGCGTGTACATAGCGACTATTCCATGGTGGATGGGCTTGCGAAGGTCGGTCCGCTGGTGAAATGCGCAGCGTCACTCGGCATGCCTGCTCTGGCGATTACCGATTTCACTAACTTGTGCGGACTGGTTAAATTTTACGGTGCGGCACATGGCGCAGGTGTAAAACCGATTATCGGTGCAGACCTGAATGTCCAAAGCGAAATTCTGGGTGATGAACTGGCCCAACTGACTGTTCTGGCGATGAATAATCAGGGTTACCAGAACCTGACATTATTGATTTCCAGAGCATATCAGCGCGGTTACGGCGCAGCCGGGCCGATCGTCGACCTCGAATGGCTGGCAGAACTCAATGAAGGTTTGATCCTGCTTTCCGGCGCGAGAATGGGTGATGTCGGTAAGTTTCTGACCCGCGGAAATGATTTGCAAGTCAGTCAGTGCCTGGATTTCTACCAGCAGTATTTCCCTGATCGCTATTATCTCGAATTGATCCGTACCGGTCGGGCAGAAGAAGAAAACTATCTGCATGCGGCGGTCGCACTGGCGACAGAACGCGGTTTGCCGGTGGTGGCAACCAACGACGTGCGCTTTATGGTGCCGGCCGACTTTGATGCCCATGAGATTCGTGTTGCGATCCACGATGGCTTTACACTGGATGATCCTAAACGTCCGCGCAATTACACTTCACAGCAATATATGCGCAGTGAAGATGAAATGTGCGAGCTGTTCGAGGATTTGCCTGAAGCTCTGCAAAACAGCGTGGAAATCGCCAAACGCTGTAATGTCACCATCCGTCTGGGCGAATATTTTCTACCGCAGTTCCCTACCGGTGACATGACCACTGAAGATTTTCTGGTCGAAAAATCAAAAATCGGGCTGGAAGAGCGCCTTGAGTTTTTATTCCCGGATCCGGAAGTTCGTGCACAAAGACGCCCTGAATATGACGAGCGTCTGGACATCGAACTTAAAGTTATCAACCAGATGGGTTTCCCCGGTTACTTCCTGATCGTAATGGAATTCATCCAGTGGTCGAAAGATAACAGCGTGCCTGTCGGGCCGGGGCGTGGTTCCGGTGCGGGTTCTCTGGTGGCGTATGCCCTGAAAATCACCGATCTGGATCCGCTCGAGTTTGACCTGCTGTTCGAACGTTTCCTTAACCCTGAACGTGTTTCCATGCCCGACTTTGACGTCGACTTCTGCATGGAAAAACGCGACCGGGTTATCGATCACGTTTCAGAAATGTATGGCCGCGAAGCGGTCTCGCAGATCATCACCTTCGGTACCATGGCGGCCAAAGCGGTGATCCGCGATGTGGGGCGTGTTCTGGGCCATCCTTACGGTTTCGTTGACCGCATTTCCAAACTGGTGCCTCCTGATCCGGGGATGACGCTTGAAAAAGCATTTGCCGCTGAGCCGCAGTTGCCAGAGATTTACGAGGCTGACGAAGAAGTTAAGTCGCTGATCGATATGGCGCGTCAGCTGGAAGGTGTAACCCGTAATGCCGGTAAACATGCCGGTGGTGTGGTGATTGCGCCGACCAAAATCACTGATTTCGCGCCGCTTTATTGTGACGCAGAAGGTAATCACCCGGTCACGCAGTTCGATAAAAATGACGTGGAATACGCGGGTCTGGTGAAGTTCGACTTCCTCGGTCTGCGTACGCTGACCATCATCGATTGGGCGCTGGAGATGATCAACGCCCGCCGCGCGAAAGCCGGTGAGGCACCGCTGGATATTGCGGCCATCCCGCTGGATGATAAAAAAAGCTTCGACATGCTGCAACGCTCGGAAACCACGGCGGTATTCCAGCTTGAATCCCGCGGCATGAAAGATTTGATCAAACGTCTGAAGCCCGACAGCTTCGAAGATATGATCGCACTGGTCGCGCTGTTCCGCCCTGGGCCATTGCAGTCCGGCATGGTGGATAACTTTATTGACCGTAAACATGGTCGTGAAGAGATTTCTTATCCGGATATCCAGTGGCAGCATGAATCCCTGAAACCTGTGCTGGAGCCGACATACGGCATCATCCTGTATCAGGAACAGGTTATGCAGATTGCGCAGGTTCTGGCCGGTTACTCGCTGGGTGGTGCAGACATGCTCCGCCGTGCAATGGGTAAGAAAAACCCGGTGGAGATGGCCAAGCAGCGCGGTGGTTTTGAAGAGGGGGCCAAATCTCGGGGTATTGACGGCGAACTGGCGATTAAAATCTTTGACCTGGTAGAGAAATTTGCCGGTTACGGTTTTAACAAATCTCACTCGGCGGCTTACGCTTTGGTCTCGTATCAGACGCTGTGGCTGAAAGCGCACTATCCTGCGGAGTTCATGGCGGCGGTAATGACGGCTGATATGGATAATACCGAGAAAGTGGTCGGGCTGGTGGATGAATGCTGGCGTATGGGGCTGAAGATTTTACCGCCTGATATCAACAGCGGTCTGTATCATTTCCACGTGAATGATGAAGGCGAAATTGTTTACGGCATCGGCGCGATTAAAGGCGTGGGTGAAGGTCCGATTGAAGCCATTATTGAAGCGCGTAACGAAGGCGGCTATTTCAAAGAACTGTTTGATCTCTGCGCGCGTGCTGACGTCAAAAAACTGAACAAACGTATTCTCGAGAAGCTGATCATGTCCGGGGCGTTTGACCGCCTGGGACCACACCGTGCCGCGTTGATGAGTTCCCTAAGCGACGCATTGAAAGCCGCTGATCAACATGCCAAAGCCGAGGCGATTGGTCAGGTTGATATGTTTGGTGTGCTTGCAGAAGCACCTGAGCAGGTTGAGAAATCTTACGCGAATGTGATGCCATGGCCGGAACAAACTGTTCTGGATGGCGAACGTGAGACGCTCGGCTTGTATCTGACCGGCCATCCGATCACACAATATTTGAAAGAAATTGAACGTTATGGCGGCGGCCAGCGTTTAAAAGATATGCATCCGACGGAACGGGGCAAAATGACCGTCGCAGTGGGGCTGGTCCTCGCTGCGCGTGTCATGGTCACCAAGCGGGGTAACCGCATTGGGATCTGTACACTTGATGACCGTTCCGGTCGTCTGGAAGTGATGTTGTTCACCGAAGCGTTGGAAAAATTCCAGCATTTATTGGAAAAAGACCGTATCCTTATCGCCACAGGACAGGTCAGCTTTGATGACTTCAGTGGCGGGCTTAAAATGATGGCCCGCGATGTAATGGACATCAGTGAAGCACGGGAAAAATATGCTCGCGGTCTTGCTATCTCGCTGACTGACAGGCAAATTGATGACCAGCTTTTGAACCGTCTCCGCCAATCGTTGGAACCACATCGATCGGGGACGATACCAGTGCATCTGTATTACCAACGAGAAAACGCAAGAGCCCGGCTACGATTCGGGGCGTCATGGCGTGTTACGCCAACGGACAAACTGTTGCTGGATTTGCGAGGCCTGGTCGGTACTGAGCAGGTGGAACTGGAATTTGACTAAAATAGGAATGCTATGAGTCTGAATTTTCTTGATTTTGAACAGCCGATTGCGGAACTGGAAGCGAAAATTGACTCGCTGACTGCAGTCAGCCGTCAAGACGAAAAATTAGATATTAATCTGGACGAAGAAGTTGCACGCTTGCGCGAGAAAAGCGTTGAACTGACCCGTAAGATTTTCTCTGATCTGGGTGCCTGGCAAATTGCCCAACTGGCACGCCATCCTCGTCGTCCTTATACGCTTGATTACATCAAACATATCTTTACCGATTTTGATGAACTGGCGGGTGATCGTGCATTCGCAGACGATAAAGCTATCGTTGGCGGTATTGCTCGTTTGGGCGAACGTGCCGTGATGATCATTGGTCATCAGAAAGGCCGTGAAACGAAAGAGAAAATTCGTCGTAACTTCGGCATGCCCGCCCCGGAAGGGTATCGCAAAGCGCTACGTCTGATGGAAATGGCTGAGCGTTTCAAACTGCCAATCATCACCTTCATCGACACACCGGGCGCTTATCCGGGCGTGGGCGCTGAAGAACGTGGTCAGTCTGAAGCGATCGCCCGTAACCTGCGCGAAATGTCCCGTCTGAATGTCCCGGTTATCTGCACCGTTATCGGTGAAGGTGGTTCAGGTGGTGCACTGGCGATTGGTGTGGGTGATAAAGTTAATATGCTGCAATACAGCACCTATTCGGTTATTTCGCCGGAAGGTTGTGCATCAATTCTGTGGAAGAGTGCGGATAAAGCCCCTCTGGCCGCGGAAGCGATGGGCATCATTGCACCGCGTCTGAAAGAGCTGAAACTGATCGACTCTGTGATCCCTGAGCCTTTGGGTGGCGCTCACCGTAACGTAGAAGCGATGGCTGCTTCTCTGCGTGCACAACTTGAAGCTGATCTGAGCGATCTGGATGTGCTGAGTACGGAAGAGCTGCGTAACCGTCGTTATCAGCGTCTGATGACTTACGGCTACTGCTGATCCTGAACGTGATTTTCGAAAGGCCACGCATTGCGTGGC
>NZ_JBFUHK010000041.1:0-36616 GCF_056402435.1 Rahnella sp. P4_A8
CGGGTTAATGCCGGTCACTTAAGCATTTTTATGAATACAAATTCATTTTTGTGCTTCAAAGGATAATGAAGGAATCAGGCTTATAGCGCTATTTTTCTTCATCGAAGGCCCAAATTCACGGGCCTCATTTCCTTAAGTGACCGGCATTAACCTTCGGGTCGCCTTTTTTATGCCACGCCTGGCGGAAGCCGCTTATAATTCGTTTAGGTTCTGTTGATGTTCGGCACACCTGCGTTGACCTGAGGTTGATTAAAATGTTTCTGAATCATTTACAATCGCACTCAGAATGTTTAATCCATTTTTCGCGCTGTCAGGATAAGGAATCACCATGCGAATTTTAGTCATTGAAGATAACGCACTGTTACGTCATCACCTCTCAGTACAGCTGCGGGAAATGGGCCATCAGGTCGATGCGGCAGAAGACGCCAAAGAAGCAGACTATTTTCTGCATGAGCATGCGCCTGATATCGCCATTGTTGACCTCGGCTTGCCTGGTGAAGATGGCCTGAGCCTGATCCGCCGCTGGCGAAGTCATCAGAACAATCTGCCGATTCTGGTGCTGACCGCCCGCGAAAGCTGGCAGGATAAAGTCGCAGTGCTGGAAGCCGGTGCGGATGATTACGTCACTAAGCCATTCCATCTGGAAGAAGTGCTGGCGCGCATGCAGGCGCTGATGCGCCGTAACAGCGGTCTCGCTTCACAGGTGATCACGCTGCAACCTTTCCAGATTGATCTGTCACGTCGTGAACTGACCGTCAATGAGCAGCCGATTAAACTGACCGCTTTCGAATACACGATTATCGAGACACTGATCCGCAATGCGGGAAAGGTGGTCAGCAAGGACTCTCTGATGCTTCAGCTCTATCCGGATGCCGAGCTGCGTGAAAGTCACACCGTCGATGTTCTGATGGGCCGTCTGCGCAAAAAACTGCAGGCAGAACACCCGGTTGATGTGATAACGACCGTACGTGGTCAGGGTTACCGTTTCGACATCAGGCCATAATCATCGTCATGTTCAAAGGACGCTTCATGAAAGGACGTCGTACCCGGAACCCCTTCTCCCTTCGCGTCCGCTTTATGATGGCGACCGCTGCGGTGGTACTTACCCTGTCGCTGGCCTACGGGCTGGTGGCCGTGGTGGGTTACATGGTGAGTTTCGACAAAACCGCCTACCGGCTCCTGCGCGGCGAAAGTAACCTCTTCTTCAGCCTTGCACAATGGCGCGACGGCAAGCTGACTATCAACGTTCCACCTGATCTCGACCTCAACACGCCGACGCTGGTGTTCATTTACGACGCAGACGGAAAACTGTTATGGGCCGAGCGCCGCATCCCTGAGCTCGAAGCGCATATCGATAAAGCGTGGATGAACAAACCCGGCTTCTATGAGCTGGATACCGACACGCAAATCAGCAGCGAAGTACTGGGCAACAACCCGCAAGCGCAGGATAAGTTGAAGGATTACGACGATACCGACGCCAACGCGATGACCCATTCCATTGCGGTCAATACCTATAATGCAACCTCGCGCCTGCCGGCGCTGAACATTGTGGTGGTCGATACCATTCCGCAGGAATTACAGCGATCTGATCTTGTCTGGGAATGGTTCAGCTATGTCTTACTGGCGAACCTGCTGCTGGTGGTGCCTTTGTTATGGCTGGCAGCTTACTGGAGCCTGAGGCCAATCAAAGAACTGATCCATCAGGTCGCCGAACTGGAAACCCACGAGCGGGAATCACTGGATGAAAACCCGCCACGTGAACTGCGCGGTCTGGTGCGTAACCTGAATATTTTGCTGCACGGGGAGCGTGGCCGTTATGATCGTTACCGCACCACGCTGGCTGACCTGACGCACAGCCTGAAAACGCCGCTGGCTGTCTTGCAGTCCACCCTGCGTGCACTGCGCAATGGTAAACAGATGACCATTGAAGATGCCGAGCCGGTGATGCTTGAGCAAATCAGCCGCATCTCACAGCAGATTGGCTATTACCTGCATCGCGCGACATTGCGCTCCGAACAAAACCTGCTGATCCGTGAAGTTCACTCCGTCCCGGCGATCCTCGACGGATTATGTTCGGCGTTGAATAAGGTTTATCAGCGTAAAGGCGTGGTGATCACGGTGGATATTTCACCGGAAATCACCTTTGTGGGCGAAAAAAATGACTTCATGGAAGTGATGGGTAATGTGATAGACAACGCCTGCAAATACTGTCTGGAGTTTGTCGAAATCAGTGCCGTCCATACCGAGAATCAGTTGGTGATCCTGATTGAAGACGATGGCCCGGGTATTCCGGTAAGTAAGCGCGAGGTGATTTTCCAGCGCGGGCAGCGGGCAGATACCTTGCGTCCGGGACAAGGGCTGGGGTTATCGCTCGCCAACGACATCATTGAACAGTACGACGGCAAAATTATCATTGGTGACAGCCCGCTTGGCGGCGCCAGCATGCGCGTTTGTTTTGGTCTGCAACAAGGCATTGAACTGGAATAACGTTCTCCCCCGATTATTTTGCCAGCAAATTTCGGCGCAATCTTAAGCATAGTGCGAAATTTGCTGGCAATTGCCCAACTCAGCCGCAACACCTTCCGTTATAATCATTTACAGACTCTTCTCTTCCTTATCACCCTCCATTTAATGCAAGGGAAATACTATGGATTACCAACTCGACCTAGACTGGAATGATTTCCTGCAGCGTTACTGGCAAAAGCGTCCTGTGGTGTTAAAACGCGGCTTTAAAAATTTCGTCGATCCGATCTCTCCGGACGAACTGGCTGGTCTGGCGATGGAAAATGAGGTGGACAGCCGTCTGGTGAGCAATGAGGACGGCAAGTGGAATGTCAGCCACGGGCCGTTTGAAAGTTACGATCATCTGGGTGAAACGGGCTGGTCAGTTCTGGTTCAGGCGGTCGACCACTGGCATGAACCCTCTTCCCATCTGATGACGCCATTTCGCCACATTCCTGACTGGCGCATGGACGATTTGATGATTTCCTTCTCGGTGCCCGGCGGTGGTGTTGGCCCGCATCTGGATCAGTACGACGTATTTATTATTCAGGGCACTGGCCGCCGCCGCTGGCGTGTGGGCGAGAAAGTCGCCATGAAACAACATTGCCCGCATCCTGATTTGCTGCAGGTCGAGCCGTTCGAGGCGATTATTGATGAAGAACTGGAACCGGGCGACATCGTCTACATTCCGCCGGGCTTCCCGCACGACGGCTATTCGCTGGAAAACTCCCTCAACTATTCCGTCGGTTTCCGTGCGCCAAACGCCCGTGAGATGGTCAGTGGTTTTGCAGATTTCGTGCTTTCCCGCGAGCTGGGCAGCCACCGTTACAGCGATCCGGAACTGGTTGAACGTGAACATCCGGCCGAAGTACAACCGGCTGAGCTGGATAAACTGCGCGGCATGATGCTGGATCTGATTGATAATCCGGCGCATTTCAACAGCTGGTTTGGCGAGTTTATTTCCCAGTCGCGTCATGAGCTGGATCTGGCACCGCCGGAACCGCCTTATCAGCCGGGTGAAATTTATGAACTGCTGGAGTCGGGTGAAACGCTGGAACGTCTGGGCGGTCTTCGCGTGCTGCGCGTGGGTGATACCTGTTACGTCAACGGCGAAGCCATGACCACGGAACATATCGCTGCGGTGGATGYGATTGCCCGCCATAAAACCGTAACCAAAGACATGCTTGGCGATGCGCTGGACGATCCTTCATTCCTTGCGCTGCTGTCTGCGCTGGTAAACAGCGGTTACTGGTACTTTAACGACTGATATTAAGAGCTATTTAATCTTATTATTAATACAGGATGCTTCGGCATTCTGTATTAATTAAGAAATTTAATATTTTAGTTATTAATGGCTAACCGGTAAAGAATAGTTAATTCACATTAGTCAACATCTTTTAAACTTTATAATCAGGGAATATATTTCATTACCAACACCCGGTTATTAAAGGCCAGACATATTCTTCACACAGTTGTTCACGAAAAAAAATGAGTTAACTCAAACCCATACCTTTGCCTGTTATCCCCTCCCGAAACCTGAAGCAAGAAAATCCGAGCTCTACATAAATCGAAATATCTCACCTGAAATAACTCGAAGATTATACGATACAATTAATAAGCACATAGTTCGAGACATCCGCAGGTTTGGTAAGTCCGCCATGAATCCGAGTATGCTGGCCGATTTCTCCCGAATGAGTTATTTTATTGATAACAAAAAATATCCGTTCCTGGTAATGACATTCAATCTAAAACTAACTTTTCCACTCAGATCGTTGAACCCAAATATCCAATGGATTCAGGAATATATCGGCTCGCTGTCTTCTTTCCTGCATCAGGGTATTTTTCCTGATTTTTTTGTGCTGTGGATAACTGGAAGGCCAGTGATGACCGCAAGTAGGAAATCGCTATGGTTCTCTGGAGAGAAATAGAACCGCCACCAGCTTTTATATCTCCAGCACAGGCATGATTAAGTTAGTTACTCAGGCACATATTTCAAACATTCTACTCAGAAATAACAACATTAGAATGGTGGATAAAAAACGTAGCCAGTTTCACTTACAGCTCTCRTGCCGGGCAGTAGCCATGCCAGACAAAGGTTGATCACTACACAAGGCAATGGCGCAGACGGCTACCGGATAGCGCTGCACGGAATGGAGCGTCTAAAATAACAAACGCAATGCTGTCGGGCTTTCACAGCCCGACGAAGTTATCGAAGCCGCAGCAGGCGTTTGAAAGGATTAAGGTTCAGAGATTTGGTATGCAGACTTATTTTTATGGCGAGGTCTTTATCTCTCAGATAATTACATGCCACCCCTACACGCTTAGGCGTACAGGGTAAAAAACCACCCTGCATATAGCCAAAGGCCCTGGCACGTAATGGTGAAGCGATAAGTCCTGCATTGATGACCCGGCCAACAATATTAGCGCAATTCTTCCCGACGGTACGAAATGATGATCCTCCTGCTTTATGACAAATATCATACCAGGCTGTTTTCATCGCACTCTCGTCCAGGTTCATCAATCCATAAATAACATCTGGTGGGTTACCTTCGGTACGGGCATCAGAACGATAAGTCGTTGAACTGGTATTCCCCATGCAAGCGATTCTTGAAGGGTATTTACCGAACATGATTTTTTTATCTTCTGTTTGTGGCCACCAGCTGACATAAGGACTGGTTTCTAAAATATCACCAATAAACATTGACGCATGGCCTACATTCCCACCATCCGGATACCAGATTAATACCCATGCACTATAACAAGTGCCGGTACCACGAGTCGGGATGCGAGTTCTGACAAAATCCCGCAGTGATGCTACATCCTTTAATTCCATTTTCTCAAATCCGTAGAGGCAAAAATGTATTTTACAGACAGGAGAAATGAGAAAAAAATACAAATTAGAGATACGAAATCAAGATATATTTAGGCAGGTTATCTGTCATAACCAGATAAAATGGTTAACACGCTGATAATAAAGGGCAATCTAACCAGCCTTATATTGTTAAACGTTATAACTCAAAGGCTGAACAGGATTTATTGAGATCTTTCCGCCGTCAGTTCCGCGATACGCATAATCACTGCAACCGCTTTTTCCATTCCTTCGAGCGTTACGAATTCGTGTTTGCCATGGAAGTTATAACCGCCGGTGAAGATATTCGGGCATGGCAAACCGCGAAACGAAAGTTGCGCGCCATCAGTGCCACCACGAATGGGCTTCATGATTGGCTCGATATCGCAATCTTTCATCGCCTGCTGAGCCAGCGCAATAATGTGCGGATGCTGAGCCACTTTGTCGCGCATGTTGTAATAGTGATCGTCGAGCGTCACTTCGATATAACAATCACGGTGCAGGCCTTTGCCGACCACGTGTGCGACATCAATAATTTTTTGCTTACGGGCTTCGAACTGCGTTTTGTCGAAATCACGGATGATGTAATGCATTTCCGCACGCTCAACGTTGCCCTTGATGGTCGTCAGATGGTAGAAACCTTCGTAACCTTCTGTATGTTCGGGCGTTTCATCTGCAGGCAGCTCGTTGTGAAAACGCGTCGCCAGTGACAGCGCATTCACCATCACCCCTTTGGCACTGCCCGGATGCACATTATTACCGACAATTTTAATCGTGGCCGACGCAGCGTTGAAGTTCTCAAACTCCAGCTCCCCCACTCCGCCACCGTCGACGGTGTAGGCCCACTGCGCGCCGAATGCAGGAATATCAAAACTCTGCGCGCCTTTGCCGATTTCCTCGTCTGGCGTGAAGGCGATACGCACCGGTCCGTGCGGAATATTGCTGTTTTTCAGTCGCACCATCGCGGTAATAATTTCTGCGATACCAGATTTATCATCAGACCCGAGCAAGGTTTTGCCGTCGGTGGTGATAATCGTGTGCCCGAGAAGCTGATGTAATACCGGGAACATCACCGGAGATAATATTTCATCGCCATTACCCAGTGCGATATCGCCGCCGCGGTAATTTTCCACAATTTGTGGATTAACGTGTTTAGCCGTGAAATCAGGCGCGGTATCCAGATGGGAAATAAAACCAATCACCGGCACTTTCCAGGCCACATTGCCTGGCAAGGTGGCCATCACGCAGCCTTTATCACTGAGCGTAACCTGAGAAAAACCTAGCTCGGTCAGTTCATTACGCAGGGCCTGCGCCAGCCTGAGTTGTCCATCGGTGCTGGGCGTGTGTTTAACATTGGGCTTAGATTGAGTATCGAAAGAAACATAATGAAGAAAACGATCAAGCAACTTATTCATTTGGGTATCCTCTGGCGGCTGGGTTTTATTATGCGCAGCATGAAAACCCTGAATATTGCGTCAGGTCATTTTTCACCAAGTTTAACGAGATATGTCTATGGGGCAGGCGCAATTTTTGGCGAGAACAATAAAAAAAAGCCTGGTGATCACCAGGCCTGGTCTTTCTTGGTCAGGAACTTATGGACAAATTCCGGTACGACCTGGCTCGCCAGCCCGTAGTGCTTCATATCGAATTCGCTTTCAACCTGACTCGGTTCAAGATTCAGTTCAACAGCACAGGCGCCGCCGATGCGCGCTTCATGGACAAATCCCGCGGCCGGATAAACGTGGCCAGACGTACCGATAGCGACAAAAAAATCGGCTTTAGCCAGCGCATCGTAAATCTCGTCCATGCCAAAAGGCATTTCACCGAACCAGACTATGTGCGGGCGCAACGGTGCCGGAAACTGACAGCAATGACAGCGGTCATCCACAGTCAGATCGCCCGGCCAGTCCAATACCTGCCCCGATTGCGTACACCGCACTTTTAGCAATTCGCCGTGCATATGAATGACGCGTAAGCTGCCCGCGCGCTCGTGCAGGTTATCGATATTTTGCGTAACCAGCAGGAAGTTCTCACCGAGCGCTTCTTCCAGCGTGGCCAGCGCGTAATGTGCGGCATTCGGTTTGAGATCTTCTGCCTGCAACTGACGGCGGCGCTCATTATAAAAACGCTGTACCAGTTCAGGATCACGGCGATAGCCTTCGGGCGTCGCCACATCCTCAACATGATGTTCTTCCCACAAACCGTCAGCGGCGCGGAAAGTACGAATGCCAGACTCGGCGGAAATCCCTGCGCCGGTCAGCACCACGACAAACGGCTTCTTCAACGACGCAGCCGCCATCGAGTCACGGTGGAAAATATTCGACCGGAACCGCTGATGGCGAATGCGCTTATTTTTGCGAAACCGACACAGACGATGACGTGTGCGCATGAAGTGCTCCTTACTCTCTGTGTCTGATTAAGACTTCATTTAAAAATGGATTACTGACCGCCACTGAGTACGCGGGCAGGATCGATACGGCTCGCACGCCGCGCCGGATACCAGCTTGCCAGCAAACTCAGCACCAGGGCGGTTACCAGCACCCCTGCGACATCCAGCCAGTGAACTTCAGAAGGCAGGAAGTCGATGAAATAAATATCGCCCGACAGGAACTGGTGACCGGTCAGTTTTTGCAATGCATTGACGATGTTAGTCAGCTGGAAGGCCGCAATCACGCCGATCACTACACCTGCAACGCTGCCGACCAGCCCCGCCAGTAAACCGTACCAGATGAAGACTGCGCGGATAAGTCCGTCTTTCGCACCCAGTGTGCGCAAAATCGCAATATCGCTGCTTTTATCTTTCACCGCCATCACCAGCGTTGAAACGATATTGAAGCAGGCCACACCAATCACCAGCACCATCGCCATATACATGATAGCGCGCACCATCTGGATATCACGGTACATGTAGCCATAAGTTCCGATCCAGCTGCTGATATAAACGTAAGCCTGAGTCACTTCACCGGCGTCGTGCACCAGTTTCTGTGCGGCAAAGACATCGTTCACTTTGATATCAATACCGGTCACGCTGCTGCCCATATCCTGATATTGCTGGGCATCGGCCAGAGGCACCATGCCAAGGCTGTGATCAAGTTGTCCGCTGAGCTGCAAAATACCGGCAACCTGCAGGCGAATACGTTTTGGCTGCAACAGCTTCATTTCCGGGTCGCTGTTCGGGATCATCACGGTCACCCAGTCGCCCTGCTTCACGCCCACCGCATCCGCGACGCCTTTGCCGAGGATCAACTGTTGCTGACCGGCTTTAAAATTTTGCCAGGCATTATTCTGCACGAATTTCGGCGCGGCACTGACACGTGGTTCACTCTGTGGATCAACACCTTTCAGTTGGATGGCGCGCAGTTTGGCGCCGTGCTCAATCAGGCCGTTGAACTGGATATAGGGTGCAGCCGCCACAATACCCGGCACTTTTTCCACCCGATCCAGCACGCCCTGCCAGTTGTTGAACGGCTGATTGACCGGCCGGATTTCGCCGTGCGGTACGACCGCCAGTACGCGTTCTTTCAGCTCACGTTCAAAACCATTCATGGCGCTGAGGCCAACGATCAGCACCGCCACCCCCAGTGCAATGCCTAACGTTGAAATCACCGAAATCAGCGACACCATGCCGCTGCGACGGCGTCCACGACTGAACCGCAGGCCAATCAATAATGAAAAAGGAATGCCAGACATTACTTCGCTCCCAGCAACATCGATTCCTGCTGCAACTTGCCGTCACGCATTTCCAGCTGACGCGTCAGACGGTTCGCCAGTTGCAGATCATGCGTCACCACCAGAAACGCCGTGCCCTGGCGCACATTCAGTTCGCCGAGCAATTCGAAAATGCTGTCGGCATTGCGCTGATCGAGATTACCGGTCGGTTCATCGGCCAGCACCAGCGAAGGATTATTCACCAGCGCACGGGCAATTGCCACTCGCTGACGTTCACCACCGGAAAGCTCGGAAGGACGGTGATTGCTGCGATGTTGCAGTCCCACCGCTTCGAGCATCGCCAGCGCGCGTTCCTGCACTTCGGCAGATTTCTTTTTGCCAATCAGCAGCGGCATCGCGACGTTTTCCAGCGCGGTGAAATCCGGCAGCAAATGGTGGAACTGATAAATGAAGCCCAGCTCGCGGTTACGCAATTCAGATTTCGCCGATGAAGACATCGCATTCAGAGACTGGCCTTTGAAAATCACTTCGCCGGACGTCGGGGAATCGAGTCCACCCAGCAAATGCAGCAAAGTACTTTTGCCGGAACCGGAGGTGCCGACAATCGCCATCATCTCACCCGGCTGCATAGCGAAACTGACGTCACGCAGCACGTCGGTGTGCATTTTACCTTCCTGATAAGTCTTACAGAGGTTTTCACACTGCAATAATAAAGAATTACTCATAACGTAAAGCCTCTGCGGGATGGGTGGCAGCAGCGCGCCAGGAAGGATAAAGCGTAGATAATAAAGCAATAGCCATAGCAACCAGCGCGATGACCACGACCTGAACCGGTTCGATATCGACCGGCAGCGACGCGCCATCGAGCATCAGCCCGATAGCTGGCATAATTGTATTCAGTTGGGTGGCCAGCACCACGCCGAGCACGGCACCGAGCAACGCGCCGATCACACCGGCACTGGCACCCTGCACCATGAACAGCGCCATAATCTGGCGACGGCTTAAGCCCTGTGTTTGCAAAATGGCCACTTCGGCTTGCTTCTCCATCACCAGTAAACCCAGTGACGTAATAATGTTAAACGCGGCGACGGCGACGATCAGGCTCAGCAACAGCCCCATCATATTTTTCTCCATGCGCACCGCCTGGAACAATTCGCCGCGGCGTTCACGCCAGTCTTTCCAGCTTGCACCGTCAGGCAGTTTTTGCGTACTCAGACTGTCGACGTCCAGCGGTTTGTCGAGGAACAAACGCCAGCCGGTGACATTGCCTTTCGGATACAGCATCAGACGTGAGGCGTCCTGAATGTTCACCAGCATCTGGTAACCATCCACTTCGCTGTTGGCGGAGAAAGTGCCGATAACGTTGAACAAACGCTGGCTCGGGACGCGGCCGACTGGCGTGAACTGGCTGACACTGGTGACCATCAGACGCAGTTGATCGCCACGGCGCACTTTTAACTGCTGCGCCAGCTGATCGCCAAGAATAACGTTGTATTTACCGGGTTGAAGTTCCTGCTGGGCAACCCCAATTAAGTATTTCGCCAGCGGGTCTTTCTGGTCAGGATCGACACCGAGCATCACGCCCACCGCGACGCTGCCTGGGCTTTGCAGCACGACATCGCCGGTGGTCAGCGGTACAGCGCGGTTAACACTTTTCAGCGCCGACACCTGTTGATGGGTGATTTTCTGAGGGTCGAGGGATCCGCCCGGCGTGGTGATTAACGCCTGAGGCATCAGACCCAGGATGTTACCTTCCAGATCTTTCTCAAAACCGTTCATCACTGACAGCACGGTCACCAGCGCCATCACGCCGAGAGTGATACCAATGGTGGATAACCAGGAGACAAACCGCCCGAAGCGGTCCGAAGCACGCCCGCGCATGTAGCGCAGACCTATAAATAACGCGACAGGTTGATACATAACATCCGTTTTAAGTGCTTGGCCGCAAATAAGTGCGTGGCGCAGACTAAAGTGATCAAGGATAATAAAGGCTAGCACCGCTTTATGGAACCATTAACCCAAAGTAATCGGTTTAACTTTGTGACGCCGTTGACCCTTTTATACAGACAACGGGTTGACCCCGATTACCCCTGCAAAGCAAGATACGGTCTGCTAATTGGCCTCCGACAGCCGCCAAAACGAGAACTCAACACAGCCTATGTCTCAAGATTATCGTTATTCGTTGCCTGAACGCCCGGGCGACAACCGCCTGTTAGGCCAGCTTACAGGCTCCGCCTGCGCGCTGGAATGCGCCCAAATCAGTGAACGCCATACAGGCCCGATCCTGCTGATTGCGCCTGATATGCAAAATGCCCTGCGCCTGCGCGATGAAATTCAACAGTTTACTGACAACAAAGTCCTGAGTATTGCGGACTGGGAAACGCTACCTTACGACAGTTTTTCTCCACATCAGGAAATTATTTCTTCACGCCTTTCCAGTTTGTATCAGCTTCCTACTATGGAACGCGGCATCATTATTCTGCCGGTGAATACGCTGATGCAACGCGTCTGCCCGCACGAATTCCTGCACGGTCACGCGCTGGTGATGAAGAAAGGTCAGCAGCTTTCGCGCGATAAATTGCGTGCACAGCTGGAACAGGCCGGTTATCGCAGCGTAGATCAGGTGATGGAGCACGGCGAGTTTGCCACCCGTGGCGCTCTGCTGGATTTGTATCCGATGGGCAGCGAAGAACCTTATCGCATTGATTTCTTTGATGATGAAATCGACAGCCTGCGCATTTTCGATGTGGATACCCAGCGCACGCTGAGTGAAGTGGAACATATCAATCTGCTACCCGCGCACGAATTTCCAACCGATAAAAATGCCATTGAACTGTTCCGCAGCCAATGGCGCGAGAAGTTCGAAGTACGTCGCGATGCCGAACACGTTTATCAGCAGGTCAGTAAAGGGACCTTCCCCGCCGGTATCGAATACTGGCAGCCGTTGTTTTTCAGTCAGCCTCTGACCACGCTGTTCAGCTATCTGCCGGAAAACACGCTGGTGCTGAATACCGGCGATCTCGAAGCCGCCGCTGAGCGCTTCTGGCAGGACGCCTGCCAGCGTTACGAAAGCCGCCGGGTCGATCCGATGCGTCCGCTGCTCGAGCCGGAAAATCTCTGGCTGCGTGTGGAGTCGCTGTTTACCGAGCTGAAAGCCTGGCCACGTGTTCAGCTGCGTACTGATTCGCTGCCGAAGAAAGCCGCCAATACCAATCTGAGTTACGAAAAGCTGCCAGATTTATCCGTTCAGCCGCAGAATAAAGCGCCGATGGATAACCTGCGTCGCTTTAATGAATCCTTTGCCGGCAGCCTGGTATTCTCTGTAGAAAGTGAAGGCCGCCGCGAAACGCTTCAGGATTTGCTGGCACGCATCAAGCTGATGCCGACGCTTATCACCCGGATTGAAGAAGCCGATATCGCCGGTCGTTACATCATGATCGGCGCGTGCGAACGTGGTTTTCTGGATGCGGATAAACAGCTGGCGCTGATTTGTGAAAGCGATCTGCTTGGTGAACGCGTGGCGCGTCGCCGTCAGGACAGCCGACGGTCGATCAACACCGATACACTGATCCGTAATCTCGCCGAACTGCGTCCCGGCCAGCCGGTAGTGCATGTCGAACACGGTGTGGGCCGTTATCTCGGGCTGACAACGCTTGAAACCGGCGGCATCACTGCCGAATACCTGATACTGACCTACGCCGGTGAAGACAAACTGTATGTGCCGGTATCATCGCTGCATCTCATCAGCCGCTATGCCGGTGGCGCGGATGAGAGCGCGCCGCTGCATAAACTCGGCGGTGAAGCCTGGTCAAAAGCGCGGCAGAAAGCGGCCGAGAAAGTGCGCGATGTCGCTGCGGAACTGCTGGATATCTACGCCCAGCGCGAAGCCAAAAGTGGTTTCGCGTTTAAGCACGACAAAGCACAGTATCAGCTGTTCTGTCAGGCTTTCCCGTTTGAAACCACGCCGGATCAGGCACAGGCCATTAACGCGGTACTGACTGACATGACCCAACCGCTGGCGATGGACCGGCTGGTATGTGGCGACGTCGGTTTCGGTAAAACCGAAGTGGCGATGCGCGCAGCCTTCCTCGCCGTTTCCAACAATAAGCAGGTGGCCGTTCTGGTACCGACCACCCTGCTGGCACAACAGCACTTCGATAACTTCCGCGACCGCTTCGCCAGCTGGCCAGTGCGCATCGAAATGATGTCGCGTTTCCGCAGCGCCAAAGAACAAAACGTCGTGCTGGAAGATGCGGTTGAAGGCAAAGTCGATATTATTATCGGCACACACAAACTGCTGCAAACCGATCTACGCTGGAAAGATCTGGGACTGCTGATTGTCGATGAAGAGCACCGTTTCGGCGTACGTCATAAAGAGCGCATCAAAGCGATGCGTGCAGACGTAGATATTCTTACCCTGACCGCAACGCCTATCCCGCGGACGCTGAACATGGCCATGAGCGGCATGCGCGACCTGTCTATTATTGCCACACCGCCTGCACGTCGTATGGCGGTGAAAACCTTTGTGCGCGAGTACGACAGTCTGGTCGTGCGTGAGGCAATCCTGCGTGAAATTCTGCGCGGCGGGCAGGTTTATTATCTCTACAACGATGTCGAGAATATCGAGAAAGCCTCGCAGCGGCTGGCCGAACTCGTGCCGGAAGCGCGCATTGCCATCGGCCACGGTCAGATGCGTGAACGCGACCTCGAGCGTGTGATGAATGATTTCCATCACCAGCGTTTCAACGTGCTGGTGTGTACCACCATTATCGAAACCGGTATCGATATCCCGACGGCGAACACAATCATTATTGAGCGCGCCGACCACTTTGGTCTGGCACAGTTGCATCAGTTGCGTGGCCGCGTAGGGCGGTCACACCATCAGGCCTATGCGTATCTGCTGACGCCGCCACCGAAAGCCATGTCGGCCGATGCACATAAACGTCTGGAGGCCATTGCCTCGCTGGAAGACCTGGGTGCCGGTTTTGCGCTGGCGACGCACGACCTTGAAATCCGCGGTGCTGGCGAACTGCTCGGCGAAGGCCAGAGCGGCCAGATGACCAGTATCGGTTTCTCGCTGTATATGGAGTTGCTGGAAAACGCCGTCGAAGCGTTGAAAGAAGGCCGCGAGCCATCGCTGGAGGATTTAACCACCAGCCAGACCGAAGTTGAAATGCGCATGCCTGCGCTGCTGCCGGAGGATTTCATTCCTGATGTGAATACGCGCCTGTCGTTGTATAAACGTATCGCCAGTGCGAAAACCGAAGGCGAACTGGATGAACTCCGCGTTGAGCTGATCGACCGTTTTGGCACACTGCCGGACGGTGCGCGCAATCTGTTGCTGATTGCCGTGCTGCGCCTGAAAGCCAAAGAACTCGGCATCCGGCGGATTGAAGGCAACGAGCGCGGCGGATTCATTGAGTTTGGCGATAAGAACCGTGTGGATCCGGGCTTCCTGATTGGTCTGTTACAGAAACAACCCCAGGTTTACCGGCTGGACGGCCCGACAAAACTGAAGTTTGTGTTAGATCTGACTGATCGCCCGAAACGCCTGAAGTTTGTCGGTGACATGCTGAATGAGTTTACTGAGCATCTGATCTGAATCTGATCTTCATGCGTTAAAAAAAGCCTGAGGTTTTCACCTCAGGCTTTTTATTTTCCACACTTCCCGCTTGGTTATGAACGGGTAAGTTGCAACTGACCGCTTTTATCCAGCGGAATTTGTGTGCCCGGATCGTGGTCCATACGAACTTTCCCTTGCTGATCGCCTATTTTATAGGTCACATCATAACCGAGCGTTTTATCTTCTTTGTCATACACGGTTTTACAGCGCTGCTGTTGCGTGGTGTAGGTGTCGTTTTCCTGCATGCTGCTCTGCACGCGGTTACCCGCATAGCCACCGCCCAACGCACCCGCTACCGTCGCAACATCACGTCCGCGGCCGCCACCAAACTGGTGACCGAGTACGCCACCGGCGACTGCACCGAGCACGGAGCCAGCAATCTGATGTTCATCCTGTACAGGACGTCGGTGAGTGACCGTCACATTCCGACATTCCTGACGCGGGATTTTCGTGGTTTCTTTGATTGGCGTCGCGCTGACAACCTGCGCGTACTCCGGGCCAGATGAAAAAACATTCATGCTTGCAACGCCAGCAATGCCCAACGCCGCAGCCACACCAATACCGACCCCAGCTAACATTGACTTGTTCACAGGACTTCCTCCGCAAATGTTACCACGCAATGACTCCGTTACCGGGGTCCCTCAGCGGACAGCTTCACATCTGAGGTTCGGCGTGCGTGAATCGCCGTCTGTGACCATCTGTTCTTGTAAACTTATTGTTAAGTCTGCACACCTAAACGTAAGCAAACAATAAGACGAAATCTGTAAGTGAGATAAACAACCGGTGCACCCCCCTGTTTCGGAGAATTCTTAGCAGACAACCTCATCGTGGCGGGATCTTATGCTGTTCACAGGGGTATTCATGCAGATAAGAAAAAGCCTGTCAGAAACAGGCTTTAGGCTATGAAACGATTCAGCTGACGTTGAAAAAAATATCAGCGAACAGGTATCAGTGCAGTTTAAGACGCGGGCGGATCACCCGGTTAATGCCGCCGACCAGCATCATCAGACCGGTTTTGATGTAACCGTGCAATGCAATCTGGTGCATACGGTACAGCGAGATATAAACCAGTCTCGCCAGACGGCCTTCGACCATCATAGAACCGCGCATCAGGTTACCCATCAGGCTGCCGACAGTACTGAAGCGTGAAAGGGAAACCAGTGAACCGTGGTCTTTATAGACGTAAGGTTTCAGGCTTTGCCCCTTACGCTGCGCCATGATGTTGGCAAAACAACGGGAGGCCATCTGATGCGCTGACTGCGCACGCGGTGGCACGAAACCGCCGGATGGCTGCGGACAGGAAGCGCAGTCGCCAATCGCATAGATGTTCGGGTCGCGCGTGGTCTGCAGCGTCGGTTCCACCACAAGCTGATTGATACGGTTGGTTTCCAGACCCGCGATGTCTTTCATGAAATCAGGGGCTTTAATCCCCGCCGCCCAGACCATCAGATCGGCGTCAATGAATTCGCCGGACTTGGTGTTCAGACCGTTCTTATCCGCGCTGGTCACCATGGTTTGCGTCAGAACGCGTACGCCCAGTTTAGTCAGCTCGTTATGCGCCGCAGCAGAAATACGCGGTGGCAGCGCAGGCAGAATACGTTCACCGGCTTCCACCAGCGTGACGTTCAGCGCTTCGCTGTCCAGCCCTTCGAAACCGTAGCTGTGCAGTTGTTTTACCGCATTATGCAGCTCGGCAGACAGCTCGACACCCGTCGCCCCGCCGCCAACAATCGCAATGTTCACTTTCTTCTGCTTGTCTGCACTGGCAGAGAATTTGAGGAACAGGTTCAGCATTTCGTTATGGAAACGGTGCGCCTGATGCGGGTTATCCAGGAAGATGCAGTGGTCTTTGACGCCCGGTGTACCGAAATCGTTAGACGTGCTGCCCAGCGCCATCACCAGGGTGTCGTACGCAATATCCCGTACCGGCACCAGCATTTCGCCGTTCTCGTCACAGATTTCAGCCAGTTTGATGGTCTGATTTTCACGGTCGATATCGGTCAGTGAGCCAATCTGGAAGGTGAAACCGTGGTTGCGGGCATGAGCCAGATAGCTCAGCGCATCCACGCCGTCATCCAGACTGCCGGTCGCCACTTCGTGCAACAGGGGTTTCCATAAATGGCTGTGGTTACGGTCGACCAGAATGATCTCCGCTTTTTTGTTGCGGCCAAGTTTATGGCCCAGGCTGGTCGCCAGTTCCAGACCGCCGGCGCCGCCGCCGATAATCACAATTTTCTTCATTGGTGATGTCAAAATGACCCCCTCAAATGTGAACCAATTGTTATATAAGAGTAAAAATATAATCCTTATATAACATAGGGTTGCTTAAGTTAAATCGGTATCTGAGACGGAGGATATCACGCGTGGTGATTTGGTCATACCAAAATTGATATAGGTCAATTTAAATTCATTTGGCTAATTTGACTTAGGAAAATGGCACGCATTTTGACATCTTTAAATCAGCAAGTTAGACGCGGATCTGCCATGAAAACGAATACTGAAGCGGGAATGACACAAATAAAAAACCACTGCGCAAAGGCAGTGGTTTTAGCGATTTCAGAAACGAAATGTTAAATCAGACGATATTTTTGAACGCTTTAATGCGTTGCAGATGCGTCGAGATATCTTTGAATTTATGGCTCTGATGCTCGTCCCATTCAACCGGATAATAGTGATGCAATTTCTCAGCGGTTTTGCTGCTGTCGAGCACGCCATCTTCACGGGATAAAATCACCAGACAGCGGTCGCGGTTTTTCTCGCGGAAATCGCTGATGCACTTGGTGGCGATATCTTCATACTCTTCCGGGCGGTCGATTTTCCCGGTCATATTATCCTGCGGTGACAAATTCGGATTGAACATCACCTGGCGGATCCCGCACAGGAAACCGATGCGTTCAGCCCAGAATCCGCCAAGTCCGACGCCGCAAATCAGCGCATTCTTGTCCGTCGTTTCCTGCAGCACTTTATCCACTTCTTTTAGCAGATGTTGCATGTCATGACGCGGGTGCAGCGTGCTGTAACTGATGAAGCGCACGTCCGGATCAATGAACTGTAACTGCAACACTTTCTCGTGATTACCGGGACTGGTTGAATCGAAGCCATGCAAATAGATAATCATCGTTTACCTCATCCTGAATGTGCGTTGAACCCTTCACGTGGTCGGAAAAACGTTACAGGGCAGCCTGTTTATGTTCCTGCCAGCGGGCGTCGAGTGTGGTCAGATCACGGTTTGCCTCTTTCCAGCGTCTCGAATTTTGCAGGTCCTGACGGGCCTGTTTTCCACTATACAGTCCGCGATGATACAACTGTGCAACGCGCTCAGCGTTGACCGGAGACAGGTTATCCAGCACGCTGACAGCGCCCTGCCGGTTATTACAGGCCAGGATCATGTCGCAACCCGCATCCAGAGAAGCCTGCGCGCGTTCGGGATAAGACCCCATGATTGCCGCACCTTCCATTGAGATATCATCGGAGAAGATCACGCCGTTGAAATTCAGCTCTTTGCGCAAAATTTCCTGCAACCAGTATGGCGAACCGCTGGCCGGACGTGGATCGGCCTGAGTATAAATCACGTGCGCCGGCATCACGGCATCCAGTAATTTACGTTCGTTGAGCTGACGGAAGATAGCCATGTCGTGCTGGCGGATAACTTCCAGCGGGCGATCGTCGTGTGGCGTTTCTTTATGGGAATCCGCGCTGACGGCACCGTGCCCCGGAAAATGCTTACCGGTGGTTTTCATGCCAGCGGAATGCATACCGAGAATATACTGCTCAGCCATTTCAAGCGCTTTCCGGGGTTCTGCATGGAACGAACGTTCGCCGATAGCTGCGCTGATATGTCCGATATCCAGCACTGGCGCGAAGCTGATGTCGATATCCATCACAATCATTTCCGACGCCATCAGCCAGCCGCTTTCCTGGGCCAGACGCCCCGCTTCGTGCGGTTCATTGAGCGCCGCAAAAGATTGCGCGGCAGGCAGACGGGTAAAACTTTCGCGGAAGCGCTGTACGCGCCCGCCTTCCTGATCCACGGCCAGCACCAGCCTGTCGTGCGACGCGGCGCGGATCTGGCGGATCAGTTCATGTAACTGATCGACATCATGATAATTTCGGGTGAATAAAATCAGCCCGCCCACCAGCGGGTGCTGCAAAATTTCACGTTCTTCGGCATCCAGCGCGTAGCCAGCGACATCCAGCATTACAGGTCCCAACAAAATGGACGCTCCTTTTCATTTTTCAGACAATTATCACGGGTGCAACGGGCGCACCCATTCAAGATATTTACTCTCGCCGGTCTGCTGCCAGCGCACTTCGAACCACATCAGCATCAGGTAATCAACCCAGGGGATCCAGCGTTTAACCCGCTGCTGCAAAAGAAATATTTCCTGATAGCCGCCAGCATCAACGTATTCGCCGATGAACGCATTTTGCTGCTGCGCGTTCCAGTCGTTGCCACGAATAATCGCCGCCAGCTCCAGCGCAATGTCCGCATTCGCCGCATATTCCCAGTCAATCAGCCGCAGCCCGTCTGGCGTACTAAGCACATTACCGGCGTGAATATCCATATGTACCAGCGCCAGTTTCAGCGGTGACGGCGGATACTGCGACAACATTTTGCGGTGCAAACGCAGCCAGTGCGGCGTCAGCCTGCGCCGGTCGATATGTTGCCAGTAGCGGGCAAATTGCTGCTGTAAATCCAGCCGGTAGCCTGATAGTGGCAACTGGTGTAACTGCACCAGACGCTGGCACAAGGCTTTCTGGCCTGAAACGGCGGCGAGTGCCTGATCTTGCAAAGGCGTTCCGTCTATCCAGTCGACTATCAGCCACGGCGGCGAATAAAGTCTGACACAAGGGCCTAATTTGTGCCGCGCGATATGCCGCAAAATCACAGATTCACGTTGCCGGTCAGCGCCCAAAGCTTGCCGCTGTACAGACTGATGTCGTGCCAGAAACTCGCCGGCAGACGAGCTGATTTTCCAGCTTTCGCCGGTCAGCCCGGCAACCGGTAATAAACGAAAACCGGCGGTTTTCACCGCCGGATAATGTTGCTCAATCAGTTGCCGGAGTTCGTGCTGCAGAAGCTCAGCGTTAATTCTGAACTGCACCGCGGCCTGACCAGATGATTTCACCACTCGGTGCGGTAATCAGACGCATCGACATGGTCGGCGCTTTCACATCACCACTCACGGTACTGTAAAGCACGTACTGCGCTTTTACGATGTTTGCCAGGCCGATGGCTTTACTGACCGAAGCCAGACTGTCATCCGGCGATAATCCCAGAGACTGTTTGGCCGAAGCCAGTTGCTCGGCGGGTACCACCTGGAAGGTCGTGTTGTTGGCCAGTGCATTGCGCAATGCATCGGTGGCTTTTGCCATTTGCAGGGAACCGTTGGTGCTGTTTTTCACGCCATCCACCAGCAGAACGCTGCCCGGCTGCACACCACCGGATTTCAGCATTTTCGCAAGCATTGGCTCAACAGTTGCGGTCCAGTCGATATTGGCAAATTTAGGCGGCTGCGGAACTGGCTGGACCTGCGGTTGCTCCGGAACCGGCGGGTTAACCGGTGGCAACGGTTGCTGTGGCTGCTGCGGTTGCTCAGGCTGCTGTGGCTGGTTTTGCTGCTGGTTTGGCAACGTACAACCGCCAAGGATCAATGCGGCCATTGCCACAATGAGGAAATACTTTTTCATCAACCTTCTCCGTGCAAAAAATTAGAGATAAAGGTAAATACGCACACTGTACGCATCAAGATTGCCGTTCAGGGAACTGACGTCTACGCTGCTGTTCGCCGGAACAGTAATGGTCCTGGCCTCGGCGACCGGGAATAAATCCAGCCCCTGTTTATCATACCAATAGTAACGATAATGCAGGGTGACAGAGTGTGGCTGGTTGTTATCCAACGTGGTTGTGGCTTTTTTCTGCCCGCCGGAATCAGATACGGATGGCGAACCTGGGATTATGCCCGCCGTCAGAACGGGGGATTCCATTACCACTCTTTGTTGATTATTCAGCGCAATAGTGGGCTTGCTGCTACAACCTATCAACAAAATCACTGGCAATAACGCCATCAAAAAACGCATGTTTACCCTTACTGACGTGACAGCAATGGACCCAGTGCACGGCCACCGACCAGATGCATATGGATGTGATAAACCTCCTGACCAGCATCACGGTTGCAGTTGACGATCAGGCGGTAACCGCTTTCGGCGATGCCTTCCTGTTCGGCAATTTTCGCGGCCACCGTCATCATTCTGCCCAGCGCTGCTTCATGCGTCGCATCGACGTCATTCATTGTCGGGATCAGAACATTCGGGATAATCAAAATATGGCTGGGTGCCTGAGGAGAAATGTCGCGAAACGCAGTGACAAGTTCGTCCTGATAAACCACGTCGGCAGGGATTTCACGACGAATGATTTTGCTGAAAATTGTCTCTTCGGCCATCTTAACTGTCCTTAACAAAGTAAAAAGCGTTGTACGCAGTATGGGTTAGAATTTCCATTCCTTTCAACCTGATTACGCTTTTTGATGCTTAATTGACGCAGAAAGCGTCAGCCAGTGCTCCGCTGAATCGCAGACATAAAAAAAGGAGGCCGAAGCCTCCTTTCTCAGAACCAGACATTGCTCACCATTAATGGCTACGCATGTACTCGTCCATATCGGTTTTCAGGTTGTCAGACTTGGTACCGAAAATCGCCTGAACACCAGAACCTGCAACCACCACACCTGCCGCACCCAGTTTTTTCAGGCCAGCCTGATCGACTTTGGAGACGTCCGCTACGCTGACGCGCAGACGGGTAATACAGGCATCAAGGTTAGTGATGTTGTCTTTGCCGCCGAAAGCCTGAACCAGAGAGGCGGACATTTCAGAACCGCCCTGCGCGGTGGTTTCGCTGGTAGAGTCTTCACGACCAGGTGTTTTCAGATCCAGCTTCGCAATCAGGAAACGGAAGATGCTGTAGTAAACAACCGCATACACCGCACCTACGATTGGGAACAGCCAGATTTTGCTGCTGTTACCACTCAGAACGATGAAGTCGATCAGACCGTGCGAGAAGCTGGTGCCGTCACGCATACCCAACAGGATACAGATTGGGAATGCCAGACCGGCCAGAATCGCGTGGATCACGTACAGGATCGGCGCAACGAACATGAAGGAGAATTCGATTGGCTCAGTGATACCGGTCAGGAACGCAGTCAGGGCAGCGGAAATCATGATGCCGCCGACTTTTGCACGATTTTCAGGTTTCGCTGAATGCCAGATAGCAACCGCAGCGGCTGGCAGACCGTACATTTTGAACAGGAAGCCACCTGACAGTTTACCTGCAGTTGGGTCACCGGCCATATAACGTGGGATATCGCCGTGGAACACCTGACCTGCAGAGTTCACGTACTCACCGATTTGCATCTGGAATGGAACGTTCCAGATATGGTGCAGACCAAACGGAACAAGTGCACGTTCTACCACACCGTAGATACCGAATGCCACGACCGGGTTCTGGTAAGCCGCCCATTGTGAGAAGGTCTGGATACCTGTACCGATTGGCGGCCAGATGAAGGACAGAACCACACCCAGGATAATCGCAGCCAGACCAGAGATGATCGGAACAAAACGTTTACCGGCKAAGAAGCCCAGATATTCTGGCAACTTGATACGATAGAAACGGTTGAACATGTAAGCCGCAATCGCACCGGAGATGATACCGCCCAGTACGCCGGTATCGGCCAGATGCTTGGCTGCAATTTCTTCAGCGGGCAAATGCAGAACCAGTGGAGCCACAACCGCCATGGTTTTCACCATGATGCCATATGCCACAACGGACGCCAGTGCAGAAACACCGTCGTTGTTAGTGAAGCCTAAGGCAACACCAATAGCAAAGATCAAAGGCATATTAGCGAAGACTGAACCACCGGCTTCGGCCATAACATGAGAAACGATCAGTGGCAGCCAGCTAAAGTTTGCAGAACCGACACCAAGCAGGATACCTGCGATTGGCAGTACGGATACTGGCAGCATTAGCGATTTACCGACCTTTTGAAGGTTTGCAAACGCGTTCTTAAACATAATTGATTGTGCTCCTGAGTAATGATTCTTTTTGATACTTATTGCGGTTTAGCCTGATAACTAACCGCTTTGCAAAAGTGTTGCGAACCTTTTGCTGTCGGGTGTCTGAGCACCCCTTTTAATTTTTACGCAGGGTAAAATAATTCCCTTTGTTAATGTTTGATGGCAGTCACGTTTTTCTGAAAAATGCAGTAAGAGCGTCTTAAAAGCCACCATTTATCAACATAAAATCCGAATAAAAGCCCCCTGACACCGCCTAAAACGGTGCCAAAATACCTCATTCAGAGGATTAATTACGAGGTGAAAAATAAATACAGAGAATATGACCTGGCCTAAAGTGACATCAGGGAAGAAGAATCGATGTGAAATAATCGTGAAAAGTTGGCTGTCGTGGCTTCGGCAAGTTGTTCCACGCTCACGCCTTTGAGCACTGCCATGTAGTCGGCAACGTCACGCACATAAGCAGGCTGGTTTTCCTTTCCGCGATGCGGAACCGGTGCCAGGTATGGCGAATCAGTTTCTACCAGCAGACGATCCAGCGGGACGTAACGTGCCACTTCACGCAGCGCATCGGCATTACGGAAAGTCACAATTCCGGAGAAAGAGATATAAAAACCCAGATCGAGCAAGAATTTTGCGGTCGGCAAATCCTCGGTGAAGCAATGGAGTACACCACCGCACTCCCCTGCTTTCTCTTCTTTGAGAACATCCAGCGTATCCTGGCGGGCATCACGGGTATGGACGATCACCGGTTTGTTCAGCTCGCGGCYAATACGGATGTGCTCGCGGAAAGAGTCCTGCTGCAGTTTCAGCTGATGCGCTTCTTTCTGATAAAAATAATCCAGACCGGTTTCCCCCATCGCCACCACTTTCGGGCTGGCGGCAAGCTCACGCAGCTCGTTGAAATCGTAACCATCGTCGATATTCAGCGGATGAACACCGCAGGAAAATGCCACGTCCGGGCGATCACCAATCAGCTGCGTCATTGCCCGATAGCCCGGCAGGGTTGTTGCGACGGCCAGCATAAATTTCACATCACGTTCGCGGGCTTTTTCCAGCACACTGTCCACGCCTGAATGCAGCTCGTTGTAATCCAGGCTGTCGAGGTGGCAGTGGGAATCGACTAAAAACATAATAATTAACTCGTTGCGGTATGTTGAAGATAAAGAGTATATCAGCGCGATAGCGCGGAACTGAAAACTGACGAGGAAACCGCCCCCTGAAGCATTTGTTCCCATTCCAGCAGCTGTTCTGTCAGCAGCAGTTCGCGGTTTACCCCCACGATGGAAATCAATTGCTGACGGCAGTGCATCCACGCCGTAACCGACTGTTGCAGAGATGCGTTAGACTGCGCGCCTGCCAGCAAAGCAATCAGCGGCTGCTGATCGTGATTAATGATGAACTGCCCGGCATGTTGCTGCCATTTGACAGCATCCAGCAGTAACGTCGCCAGCCAGTACAGGCGTTCAGCGGCATCCTCATGATTAAGCTGGGACAACAGAGAAAGCATATCCTGCTGCTGGCACTGAACGTAAAGCTGCTGGCAAAGCGCCACGCGCTGTTTCCAGCGCTCCGGCTGCAACAGTTCAATGGCCGATAATGGCCCGCCGTTGGCCAAACGCAGGGCGGTTTTAATCGCGACCGGATCCGCGCTGAGCTGGCGGTTAATCCAGTGCACCGCCAGCGTTTCTTCAGGCACCGGCAGATGCCAGTAGAAGCAGCGACTGCGGATCGTCGCCAGTAAAGCCGAAGGCTCCCGGCAACCGAGCAGGAAATAAGTGCCAGCAGGCGGCTCTTCCAGCGTTTTCAGCAAGGCATTGGCCGCCGCTTCGGTCAGCATCTCTGTCTGAGGGATCCATACAACTTTTGCGCCGCCCTGTTGCGAATAGTTGTACAGCGTTTCAATAAGCTGACGCACCGGGTCGATGCCCAGAGAGTTTTTGCCCTTTTCAGGCTGGAGAATATGCCAGTCAGGATGGTTTCCGGCAATCATCAGCTGGCAGCTGTGGCAGGTTCCGCAGCTTTTTTCCCCGTCCTTATGCCGGCACAGCAACCATCGACTCAGACCATACACCAGCGCCTCATCACCCATCCCCGCAGCCGCATGCATCAGCAAAGCGTGGTGGCCACGCCCCGTCAGATATTGCCCGACCAGTTGTCTGTACGGGCCACTGAGCCACGGATACCAGTTCATGATGCGTTGCCTTGTAAAACCTGCTCATCGAACCAGTTTTTCAACGTCAGCTCGATGGAAGCGGTGACCTGCTCAATGGATTGGGAGGCATCGATGGTTTTGATGCGGCTGTCTCCGGCAGCAAGTTCGAGATAACGCGTACGCGTACGCTCAAAGAAAGGCAACGCTTCCTGCTCAATACGATCCAGTTCCCCACGGGCACGGGCGCGTTGCAATCCGATGGCCGGAGGCAGATCAAGATACAGCGTCAAATCAGGACGGAAATCACCCAGGACGGTATCACGCAAGGAGGTCATCAGTTTGGCATCAATCCCGCGACCACCGCCCTGGTAGGCCTGTGAAGAAAGATCATGCCGGTCCCCGACAACCCACGCGCCACGCGCCAGTGCAGGCAAAATTACCGTTTCGACCAGCTGAACACGGGCGGCATAAAGCATCAGTACTTCTGCTTTCACGGTAGGTTTTTCGCCATCGACGCCGCGTTTGAATAAATCGCGTAATTTCTCAGCAAGCGGCGTTCCACCCGGTTCACGGGTGAAGACGATTTCGCCCACGCCGTGCTGACGCAGAGCATTGACGACCACGTCATGAGCAGTAGTTTTCCCTGCCCCTTCAAGGCCTTCAATCACAATGAAGTTACTTTTCATTCTTATTCTTAAGCGCCTCTATGTACACACGAACCGCCTTGTTATGGTTCTCAAGGTTGGTGCTGAAAGTATGCCCGCCTTTGCCGTCTGCGACAAAGTATAGATACGGGGTTTTCGCCGGATGCGCGGCGGCCTGCAGTGAGGCTTCGCTCGGCATCGCAATTGGCGACGGCGGCAGGCCGGTGATCACGTAGGTATTGTACGGAGTCGGCGTTTCCAGATCTTTCTTGGTGATGTTGCCAGTGTATTTATCACCCATCCCGTAAATCACCGTCGGATCGGTTTGCAATCGCATACCAATACGCAGGCGGTTAATAAATACTGAAGCGACTTCAGGGCGCTCATCTTTAACTGCAGTTTCTTTTTCAATGATCGACGCCATGGTGACCATATCAGCAGGTGTTTTATACGGCAGAGAATCCATGCGGCCTTTCCAGATATCCGCCACCGTTTTTTCCATCCTTACGTGAGCACGTTTGAGCAAAGATAAATCGGTCATGCCCGCAGTGTAATGGTAAGTATCCGGATACAGCCAGCCTTCGAGATTTTTGGTGTCCGTTGCGCCCAGCGCGGCGGCAATGTCTTCGCCACTTTTACCACTGAGTTCATGCTTCAGATACTCTGATTTATCCAGAACTTTCATCCAGTCGCTGAGCTTAAAGCCCTCTACAAAACGAACGCTGAATTGGGCCTCTTTACCGCTTTTCAGCAGCTCAAGCATCTGACGTACTGTCATGCCTTTTTCAAAACGGTAAGTACCAGCTTTAAACTCGCTCAGTTCAGGTTCTAAACGTAATAACCACGGAAACCACGGATTGGGCTTCATCAGTTTTTTATCAATTAGCAGTGTTTCCAGTACCACGCGTCCCGTGCCTGCGGGAAGGGTAAAGATCGTTTCGCTGCTGACATTGATCGGGCGATCCGCAAACTGTTTTACTTTTTGATAGGCAAACGTCGCCAGCCCTAACAGAATCAGGGCAATGAGGGCGAAGATTTTGGTCTTTTTGTTTGTCATTGTTTAATCACTTTTTCTTAACAGCTCTGGAGCAGGAAATCGCACAAACGCCGTGAAATGTAATATTTGTCATCGACCTGATTCACCGGCAGAACGGGCATCAGGGCGTTACAAATCAGGATTTCGTCAGCATCTGATAATGTTTCCGCAGATTCACTGACGATGTTCACAACCCAGGGGGATGTCGCTTCAAGTACGCGGATGATGTGCTGACGCATAAGACCATCAACGCCGGACTGCGATAAATCCGGAGTAAACACCTGATTTCCCTTACGCCAGAATAAATTTGCCGCACAGCATTCCACCAGGCAGCCCGAGGTGTCAACCACCAGCGCTTCATTGGCATCTGTCTGGTCAAGATGCATGCGGATCATTACCTGTTCCAGCCGGTTAAGATGTTTTATTCCGGCCAGCAACGGGTTCTTACTCAGTGTGACCGTGCTCAGCGCGAGTTTCACGCCCTGTTGCCGCCACGCGTGATAATGCACCGGATAATCAGACGCAGAAACAATACGCGTCGGCGCAGAGCAACCTGCGACGCTGTAACCTCGGCCGCCCTGCCCGCGCGTCACGACGGCTTTAACCACTGCCTCTTTCTGCTGTCCGGCAGCCAGAACCATTTCCTGTTCCAGAGCCGTCCAGTCCACACCTTCAATCCGCAGTACCGACGCAGCACGTTGCAGACGCTGAATATGCCCGGCCAGAAACACAATCACACCGTCTGACACCCTGGCTGTGGTAAAGCAACCGTCGCCAAACTGCACTGAACGGTCACTTGCCGACAACATCGCGGCCGCCACACCATTAATCCACATGGTTACTTCCTCCGGTTCTGGAGCTTATGGTCACGATTCTCTGACAGCAGAGCCTGCGTGAGCCGGTCTGTCGCATCAAGGAGAGCATTCTTACTTTATCGTATTGACACGCGCTGCCAGCAGGAACACGCATCCCGTTTACGCATTGTTGTATTCAGTCTTCGCTTTAATTCAGACAACAAAAAGGCCCGATTAACGGGCCTTCACAAACACAGCTTGTGCGGGATCAGATCTTACGGAATACCAGCGAACCATTGGTACCGCCGAAACCGAACGAGTTGCACAAGGAATACTGCATATCTTTAACCTGGCGCGCTTCGTGAGGGACGAAATCCAGATCACAACCTTCATCCGGATTATCCAGATTGATGGTCGGCGGAACCGCCTGGTCGCGTAATGCCAGCAAGGTGAAAATGGACTCCACCGCACCCGCTGCGCCTAAGAGATGGCCGGTCATCGACTTTGTCGAGCTGACCATAACTTTATGCGCATCAGCACCAAAGACGGATTTAACCGCCTGGGCTTCGGCTTTATCACCCGCCGCAGTCGAGGTGCCGTGTGCGTTGATGTAACCAATCTGAGCCGCAGAAACACCCGCGTCACGCAGTGCGTTCTCCATCGCCAATGCCGCACCCGCGCCATCTTCCGGCGGTGATGTCATATGGTAAGCATCGCTGCTCATGCCAAAACCGACAATTTCAGCATAAATTTTTGCACCGCGTTTACGGGCATGTTCGTACTCTTCCAGCACCATAATACCTGCGCCGTCACCCAGTACGAAACCATCACGATCTTTATCCCACGGACGACTCGCCGCCTGAGGATTGTCATTGCGCGTAGAAAGCGCGCGTGCTGCACCGAATCCACCGACGCCCAACGGGGTACTGGCTTTTTCCGCGCCGCCTGCCAGCATCACGTCGGCATCGTTATAAGCGATGATACGCGCTGCATGACCAATATTATGCACCCCAGAAGTACAGGCTGTTGCAATAGAAATACTCGGCCCACGCAACCCGAACATGATACTCAAATGACCTGCAATCATGTTGACGATAGTGGATGGAACGAAGAAAGGACTAATTTTGCGGGGTCCGCCGTTAACCAATGAGGAATGGTTTTCTTCAATCAGACCAAGCCCACCGATACCGGAACCGATCGCCGCACCAATGCGTGGCGCGTTCTCAGCAGTTACCTCAAGCCCGGAGTCTTGCATCGCCTGAATACCGGCAGTAATACCATACTGAATAAAGGCATCCATCTTGCGGGCATCTTTGCGCGGGATGAAGTCTTCACAGTTAAAATCTTTTACTAAGCCAGCAAAACGCGTTGCGTAGGCACTAGTATCAAAATGGTCGATCAGGCTGATGCCACTCTGACCGGCAAGGAGAGCGTTCCAAGTGGACTCTACAGTATTGCCGACAGGAGACAGCATGCCCAGTCCAGTCACTACAACTCGACGCTTAGACACGTATGTCCTCCAGGGAGGGAAAAAAGTAGTAATACCGTGGGATAAAAAAAACTTAGGCGGTCAAATGACCGCCTAACTATCTAAACTTAAAGCATGTACGCTTACTGTTGGCTAGCGTTGATAAAATCAATTGCTGCCTGAACAGTAGTGATTTTTTCAGCTTCTTCGTCAGGGATCTCGGTATCAAACTCTTCTTCCAGAGCCATAACCAGCTCAACGGTGTCGAGAGAATCAGCGCCAAGGTCGTCTACGAAAGATGCAGCATTCACTACTTCTTCCTGTTTAACACCCAGCTGTTCAACGATGATTTTCTTAACGCGTTCTTCGATAGTGCTCATACTCTTAAATTTCCTATCAAAACTCGCTTTCGCGATGGTTTTCGTAGTGTATAAAATGTTGAAAAAGATGCAACTAAATCCAGGCTGTTCAAACCACGAATTTGCTCTATTTTGCGGTTTTTACCGCAAAAAACGCAAATAATTTCGTAATTTTTAAATCATGTACATGCCGCCATTGACATGTAATGTTTCACCCGTGATGTAGCTGGCCTCGTCAGAGGCTAAAAAAGCAACGGCGCTGGCAATTTCTTTGGCATCGCCCAACCGGTTGGCTGGAACTGATGACAAAATGCCTGCGCGTTGATCATCTGTCAACGCCCTTGTCATATCCGTCTCAATAAAGCCAGGAGCGACGACGTTGACAGTAATGCCACGTGAAGCGACCTCACGTGCCAAAGACTTACTAAAACCAATCAAGCCAGCTTTAGCCGCCGCGTAATTCGCCTGCCCTGCGTTACCCATGGTGCCAACAACGGAACCAATTGTAATAATCCGTCCACACCGTTTCTTCATCATAGCCCGCATGACAGCTTTTGACAGCCGAAACACTGAAGTCAGGTTCGTATCCAGGATATCCTGCCACTCATCATCCTTCATACGCATGAGAAGGTTATCACGGGTAATGCCGGCATTATTAACTAAAATATCAATTTCGCCAAATTCAGCTCGAATCGTCGCCAATACTTGCTCAATAGATGCAGAATCAACCACATTGAGCATGATACCTTTGCCATTTTCGCCTAAATATTCGCCGATCGCTTCTGCGCCTTTCTCGCTGGTCGCAGTGCCGATCACTTTCGCGCCACCAGCAACCAGTTTTTCTGCGATTGCGCGGCCAATACCACGGCTGGCACCGGTAACCAGTGCAATTTTGCCTTCGAAGCTCATACTCATCCTCTTATTACTGTTCAAGCGCCGCTGCCAGACTTGCCGTGTCATTCACAGCGGCAGCCGTCAGGGTGTCAACAATACGTTTGGTCAGACCGGTCAGCACTTTACCTGGTCCCACTTCTAATAACTGTTCTACGCCTTGTGCAGCGATGTATTCGACAGACTCAGTCCAGCGAACCGGGCTGTACAACTGACGTACCAGCGCACTGCGGATCGCTTCAGGAGACGTTTCGACTTTCACGTCAACGTTATTCACGACAGAGTACTGTGGCGCATTGAAAGTGACATTTTCGAGCGCAATCGCCATCTTTTCAGCGGCTGGCTTCATGAGTGCACAATGTGAAGGCACGCTGACAGGCAGAGGCAGAGCACGTTTTGCACCGGCTTCTTTACATGCTGCACCAGCGCGTTCTACGGCTTCTTTGTTACCCGCGATCACAACCTGACCAGGTGAGTTAAAGTTCACCGGAGAAACAACCTGACCCTGTGCAGATTCTTCACAAGCTTTGGCAATGGCATCATTATCCAGACCAATGATCGCATACATCGCGCCAGTTCCGGCCGGAACGGCTTCCTGCATCAGCTTACCGCGCAGTTCAACCAGAGAAATCGCCTGTTTAAAATCCAGTACACCAGCACAAACCAAAGCGGAATACTCACCCAGACTGTGGCCAGCCATCAGAACAGGCTGAGTGCCATTCTGTTGCTGCCATACGCGCCATATGGCGACAGAAGCGGCCAGCAATGCCGGTTGCGTCTGCCAGGTTTTATTCAGTTCTTCAGCCGGCCCCTGCTGCACCAACTGCCATAAATCGTACCCCAGTGCCGAAGAAGCCTCGGCAAATGTTTCTTCAACCACCGGATGCGCAGCGGCTAAATCAGCCAGCATACCGAGTGTCTGAGAACCCTGACCAGGGAAAACCACCGCTATTTTTGTCATTTTTATCATCCTGTTAAATCAAAAACGTACCAGCGCCGAGCCCCAGGTAAAGCCACCGCCAAATGCTTCGAGCAACACTAATTGCCCGCGCTGAATTCTGCCGTCACGGACCGCTTCGTCAAGTGCTGCAGGCACCGAAGCCGCCGACGTATTGCCATGACGATCGAGCGTAACAACGACTTTATCCATGCCCATGCCCAGCTTTTTCGCTGTTGCGCTGATGATACGCAGGTTCGCCTGATGTGGCACCAGCCAGTCAAGAGCGGAGCGGTCGAGATTATTTGCCGTCAGGGTTTCATCAACAATGTGCGCCAACTCAGTCACCGCGACTTTGAAGACTTCATTACCCGCCATAGTGACATAAGCAGGTTTTTCTGGTTCTGACTGGCTAGGGTACGCCAATGTCAACAGATTACCGTAATGACCATCGGCATGCATGTGAGTGGAGATGATGCCTTGCTCTTCGGAAGCTCCCAGCAAAACTGCACCAGCGCCATCTCCAAAGAGGATCACCGTGCCACGATCTTCAGGATCGAGTTTACGGGATAGCACATCAGATCCGATCACCAGCGCGTATTTTACAGCACCGTTTTTAATGTATTGATCGGCAACGCTCAGCGCATAGGTGAAACCTGCACATGCCGCCGCCAGATCGAACGCTGCGCAATCCCTGATGCCGAGCATATTCTGCACCTGGCAGGCTGAACTCGGGAATGCATGTGAAGATGAGGTTGTTGCAACAATGATCAAACCTACGTCGCTTGCGCTGACGCTGGCCATTTCAAGTGCTTTTTCAGCAGCGTGCAGGCCCATTGTGGCCACAGTCTCATCCGGTGCAGCGATACGACGTTCACGAATACCCGTACGTGTGACGATCCACTCGTCGGAGGTATCCACCATTTTTTCTAAGTCGGCATTAGTCCGAACTTGCACGGGCAAATAGCTCCCCGTACCGAGAATCTTTGTATACATGTACGATCAGTCACTCTTGGGTAATACAGCTTCAAGGCGCGCGGCAATCCGCTGAGGGACTTGCCGCTGCACCGCCTGCACAGCCTGTTCGATAGCAACAGCAAACGCACGCTGGTTTGCTCCGCCGTGGCTTTTAATAACGATGCCCCGTAATCCTAACAAACATGCGCCATTATACTGGTCGGGATTGAGATGGCTAAAACGCTTTAGCAATTTTTTCTGCAGAATCCGACCTAACCATTTCAACCACCAGGCCTTCTTGCCACCCTCTCCCGAGGATTTTAACAGTGACAAAAACATCCTTATTACACCTTCCATGGTCTTGAGCGTAACGTTACCCACAAAGCCGTCACACACCATCACATCTGTTTTACCGGTCAGAAGGTCGTTACCTTCAAGATAACCGATATAGTTGATTAGTGCGGTATTTTTTAAAATCGCGGCGGCTTCACGGATATTATCCAGCCCTTTGCTTTCCTCTTCGCCGATATTGAGCAAGGCAACGCGGGGATTCGTGATCCCCACCACCTGTTCGGCCATCACAGCCCCCATCACGGCAAACTGGACCAACATCGTGCTGTCGCACTCAACGTTGGCGCCCAGATCCAGCACCACAGTTTTACTACGTTGCTGGTTAGGTAGCACGCTCATCAACGCCGGACGCTCAATACCATCCAGCGGCTTGACAACCAGCTTGGCTAATCCCATCAGTGCGCCGGTATTCCCGGCACTGACACACGCCAGTGCGTCACCACTCTTGATCAGTTCCAACGCCACACGCATCGAGCTTCCTTTACTGGCCCGTATAGCTTGCGACGCGCGTAAATCGCTGGCTATAACTGATTCAGCAGGAATTATCCGAATTCGCTCTGTTAAAGAAGGATCGGCTTTGGCTAAGAAAGGTGTGATTGCGTCGGGATCGCCGACCAGAAGGAGGTCTAATTCAGAATTAGAGATCAGTGCCTGCAATGAAGCAGGCACTGTGACGGAAGGACCGAAATCTCCGCCCATTACATCTAACGCGATGGTTAGACGAGTCAAGGTATCGCCTTGCCAGCACTTATCACGTGAATAAGTTGCAGACAAATATCAGCCGATTACCTTGCGACCGCGGTAGAAACCGTCGGCAGTGATGTGGTGACGCAGGTGAGTTTCACCAGAAGTCTTGTCCACAGACAGAGTGGAAGTGGTCAGAGCATCATGTGAACGACGCATGCCACGTTTAGAACGGGTTGGTTTATTCTGTTGTACGGCCATGGACCTTACTCCTTAAGTACTTTTCTTTAAACTCGCTAATACGGCAAATGGATTTGGTTTCTCCGCCTCTTCAGGCAGTTTACCGAATACCATGTCCGCTTCGGACACTTCACAGTGTTCAGATTCATGTACCGGCACGACAGGCAGTGAAAGAATAATTTCGTCTTCAATCATTGCCAGCAAATCAACTTCGCCAAAATCATCGACTTCGATCGGCTCGTACGCTTCCGGTAATGCCTCAGCCTGTTCATCATTCTGGACAGGACTAAAACAATATGTTGTGTGAACCTGATGTTCAAACGTCTTACCGCATCTCTGGCATTCCAGAGTGACAGCAACATCGGAGTGGCCGGTAATCACAGCCAGACGCTGGTTGTCGATATTAAACGACAAAGAGGTTTGTATATCAGAATCCACACTGACCACTGATTGGGCAACACGCGTAACCTGATCAGCAGTATAGACACCTGTATAGTCTAAACGCTTCTGGGCAGTGCGAACCGCATCAAGGGTCAGGGGTAATTTTACTTTTTGCATAGGGCGCGCATATTAACTTTGTAACGACAGAGAGTCAAAGAAAAAGGCCTTAAAACCGCACCTTTCACCAATATTCGCTTCCGCAGCGGCCGACAGTTTAAAATGTGCGATTCAATAACGCTACGCTTTGTGAAAAAAAATTATGTCAGCACATCAAAAAAAATTACTTCTGGCTTCAACATCGGTTTACCGCAAGGCCCTTCTCGATAAAGCCGGCCTGGTATTTTCCTGCGCCTCACCCGCCATTGATGAGACGCCGGGTCGGGACGAAAAACCCGCCGAACTGGTGCAGCGTCTGGCTTACAGCAAAGCCAGCGTGCTTGCAGCTTTGTATCCTGAACACCTGATAATCGGTTCTGATCAGGTCTGCGTGATTGACAGAAAAATAACCGGCAAGCCGCACACGTTTGATAACGCATTCCACCAGTTGCGTGCTGCCAGTGGCAAGACAGTGACGTTTTACACCGGCCTGAGCCTGTATAACGGCGAAACACAAACGGCGCAGACTTTATGTGAAACATTTGACGTGACCTTCCGGTCATTAACTGATGAAGAAATTACCGGTTATTTGCATCGCGAACAACCTTATGACTGTGCCGGGAGCTTTAAATGCGAAGGACTGGGGATCACACTTTTCGACAGTCTGGCAGGACGCGACCCGAACACGCTGATTGGGTTGCCTCTTATTGCCCTGCTCGCCTTGTTGCGTCAGGAAGGCATCAATCCGTTGCTATAAAAGGAATAAAAAAGGCGCACTCTGTGCGCCTCTGTTTACTATTCGCACTTTAACGTGCTGTCGTTTTACCCCGTAAAACTTTCAGGCAGTTACGCAGTTTGGCATCCATCGGTGCTTCAATACGCATCGTCTCACCCGTGTTCGGATGCTCAAAACGCAACGCCGCCGCATGCAGGAATAAACGATTGAGGCCTGTTCCGGACAGTTTTGCATCGAAATCACGCTCACCATAGCGGTCATCAAACGCAATCGGATGTCCGGCATGCAATGCGTGTACGCGGATCTGATGGGTCCTGCCGGTCACCGGGCTGGCTTTAACCAGAGTTGCAAACTCATAACGTTCTTCAATTTTGAAGCGCGTTTCTGAAGGCTTGCCTTCGGCATTAACCCTGACAATACGTTCGCCGCTTTGCAGAATATTTTTCAGTAAAGGGGCCTGCACGACTTTGCAGTGTGACGGCCATTCACCCCGGACCAACGCCAGATAATCCTTTTGCATGCTTTTCACACGCAGTTGCTCATGTAAGGAACGCAGTGCAGAGCGTTTCTTGGCGACCAGCAAAACACCGGAAGTATCACGGTCCAGACGGTGAACCAGTTCCAGAAAACGAGCATCCGGACGCAGCGCGCGCAGGCCTTCAATCACGCCGAAACTTAAACCACTGCCGCCGTGTACGGCAGTGCCGGAAGGTTTATTAAGGATCAGCAAATGATCGTCTTCATATAAGATGCAATCCGCCAGCGCGGCGACTTTATCCAGCTTTGCAGAAACAGGCGCTTCATCACGTTCAGCAACACGAACGGGCGGGACACGCACTTCATCACCGGCAATTAATTTATATTCCGGCTTAATTCTTTTCTTATTTACCCGCACTTCACCCTTACGCACGATGCGATAGATCATGCTCTTCGGCACGCCCTTAAGGATTTTAAGTAAGAAGTTGTCGATACGCTGACCAGCTTCGTCGTCAGAAATGGGGATTAATTGTACAGTTGGATTCTCAGTTTTCATGGCTCGCGATTCTAAATATCCGGCACGGTTCGCGCCACTGATTTTTATGTGCTTAACTTTTACTTTACCAGTAACAGCACAGGAAAACCTTCTCACTCCCCCTGTTTTTTAAGAAAGCTCAGGTTCTGACAATGCGGCGCATCTCTCATTGAGGTAAATATCTTACCTGCTTGGGAAAAGTCACCTTGCTATCACAGTGCCTGCAATGGAATAATGAAGTCACTTTCGGCGTTGTTTCTCTTAAGTTAGGGAAAACGCAGGAATTATAGATTTGCCTGATCGCACAAAAACGCAGCAATGGCGTAAGACGTAATGTGAAATCAAGCAATTAGCGGGCTGCGGGTTGCAGCTTGGCCGGCGAATGGAATGAGATCTGTTAACGCAAATTCAGAAGCTATTCCCCTAATAAAAGTGCTGCTTTCACAACGCTGGTGTCTTTAATACAGCAAAAGCAGACTTACCGAAATAATGCGCCCCTATGCAAGCGACAGCCGTGAGGTTGACGATTTGCGAGAAGACTCGGGGCCAACGGTTTATCCGGTCATGAGGTCATTTTGCCCGCAGCTCTGTCAATAATGGAATAATAATGAGTAAGTTAAGATGAAAAGAATGTTGATTAACGCAACTCAGCAAGAAGAGTTGCGCGTTGCCCTCGTAGATGGACAGCGGCTGTATGATTTGGATATTGAAAGTCCGGGCCATGAGCAGAAAAAAGCGAATATTTACAAAGGTAAAATCACCCGCATTGAGCCAAGTCTGGAAGCAGCATTCGTAGATTACGGCGCGGAACGACATGGTTTCCTCCCTCTGAAAGAAATTTCCCGCGAATATTTCCCAAGCAATTATTCTTCCCATGGCCGCCCGAACATCAAAGATGTGTTGCGCGAAGGCCAGGAAGTCATTGTTCAGGTAGATAAAGAAGAGCGTGGAAATAAAGGCGCAGCACTGACGACGTTTATCAGTCTGGCCGGTAGTTATCTGGTTCTGATGCCAAACAATCCACGCGCAGGGGGTATTTCCCGCCGTATTGAAGGCGATGACCGTACTGAACTGAAAGAAGCCTTGTCTTCCCTGCAACTGCCTGATGG
>NZ_JBFUHK010000042.1:0-34412 GCF_056402435.1 Rahnella sp. P4_A8
CTAGATCAGGTTTGAACTCTTTTAATCCCTTGATTTCGGGTAAAATATGGGAACGAAGCGTTGCATAGCGAAATAATGGATCATTTAATTCGGTACGAGGTTCTAAATAGTAAAGAATGCTTTTCATAATGTTTTACCAATGCCTTTTTACTGATAATTTCTGTTAGTGTGCTGTGTTTTTAATTTCCGCAACATGCAATTATTAGTTAATTAAATCCCTTCATCTACTTTATACATTTCAATTGCTGCATCCACTGAATCAAAATACTTAACTTTGTTATCCCTTCCAATAAACAAAGCCACATCGCAAAACTCTTTCAGTGATCCGAGGCTATGTGAAACCATCAGAAAGCTGGCTTCCTCATGTCGTGCTTTGAATAAGTCTGCGCATTTTTGTTTAAATCTGGCATCGCCGACTGCGGTGACTTCATCGACAAGATAATAATCAAATTTAAATGCCATGCTCAGGCCAAAACCCAGACGGGATTTCATACCGGAAGAATAGGTTTTAATCGGCATATCAAAGTATTTGCCCAGTTCGGCAAACTCTTCGACAAAGGCGACTTTTTCACGTAACTGATCTGGTGTGGAATAGAGGCGGGCGACGAATTTTACATTTTCACGTCCGGTCAGGCTTCCCTGAAATCCGCCGGCCAGGCCAACCGGCCAGGAAATGGTTTTCTCCGTGTGAATTTTGCCGGAATCCGGGCGGTCAATCCCGCCGATGACGCGTAATAACGTTGATTTACCCGCGCCATTGCGGCCAATCAACGCCACGCTTTTACCTGAAGGCAGCTCAACATTGAGATCTTTAAAAACGTAATGGCGGCCTTTCGGTGTGCGGTAGGATTTTGTCAGGTTTTCGATTTTTATCATGATGTCAGCATCGCCTCTTCACGATTCCGGTAGAGGGCCAGGCCGATAAACAATACAACCAGAGTACAGGCAGCCAGATAATTCAGGCTGACGCCTTCACTGATATAACCCGGTACGACTGATTCGCGGCAAAGCTCAACCACGTGGACGATAGGGTTCCACAGCAGGTAAGGCCAGTATTCCTTCGGTATGTTATGCAAAGAAAACATAATGCAGGAAATGAAATAGAGAGGCTTAATCAAAATAGGCAGGAACTTTTCGGTCTCCGGGAATGACTTTCCGACCACCATAAATATTAAGCCCATACCGCAGGAGAACAGCACTAAAAGTACCCAGACCAGAATCAGAGTAATAAGCTTTGTGACTTCAAACTCTTCGCCCAGCAGGCCGACAATGGCCATAAGTAACACGTAAACGACCGCGTATATCAGCGCTTCCAGCATTGCTCTGGCGATGATGGTATCCACAGGGCGAACAGGGCGGTAATTAAACAAACCCTGGTTGGCTTCAATCGCGCCAATAGAACGGTTGGTAATATTGCTAAATACAAAGAAAGGGATAATGCCGTTGATCAGGAAAACCGGAAACGAAATATCCGGCATAGTGCGGTGCATCACGTAGCCAAAAATGGCCAGCATAATCAGCATATGCGCCATCGGCTCCAGCGCCGCCCACAGATACCCTAACCGGTACTTACCAAAACGGGTTTTGATTTCCCTTAAAAACAGCGCTTTCACCGCCGCTTTTTGTACTTCTAAGCCACTACGTGCCATCAGATTATTCCAGTTTTTTACATTTTCCACGCTACCGCCCCTGGCTTACAGCAGCCAATGCGCTCGGAATCGGGTCGGATTGTGGGAGGCGGCACATCTTTGATGCTGCCGCAGCAGGGGAGTCACTTTTCCGTAAGTTGCATTTAGGGGGTTAATGCGGTGTCACATCCCTGTAAATTATCTTTAATTTTATTAGGTTAGGTTGGCAGGCGTTTTTCACAAAAATGCAAAGGTTGCGAAAAAATATTTCAGCAAGTTTCAGGTGTGATCGAGGTTATGTAAAATTGCTTTGAGCTATTAATTTGTATTAAATCATTCACACTGCCTATTGGTTTAAGAATTCTCTTAGGATGAAAATAAACATTAAGTTTATCAGTGGGATAATGAAACCGGTTCCAGGGGGTGAAGTTGAGAATGTAGTTGAAAATGTAACTATTTATCAGCGGGATTATTAAATGTAGATGTAAAGTTACAGGGTAAGAGGGGTTTTAAGTGCAATTCGCCAGAAGAGGATACAGGTATTTGTTATCGAAAATGAAAAGGCCAGTGACTTTCGTCACCGGCCTTTTCTTGTTAATCGCTCATTTTACCGTCGCATGATCCCGCGGTCAGAGCACATTGTTACTCAATATTTGATTCGATGAACCACAGGAATTTATCCAGGTCGCGCGATGCAGCGGTGAAAATATCTGCGGTGTCTTCATCTTCCACTTCGCCGATAGCCTTACGGGTATCGTTCGCGACAACACCATAACGTTCCGCCAGGGCTTTCAGATGTTCCTGCACGGTATGGATGTTGGTCGGGTAACTTTTCAGCGGGGTTTTATCGTTAACAACCTGCACGGTACCCAGCGCCACCCCACCTAACTGCACCACACGTTCTGCGATGGTGTCCTGATGGTCAATAATCGCGGTACGGAAACCATCAAGCATTTCGTGTACGGCAATAAAGTTTGCGCCACGCATGTTCCAGTGAGCTTGTTTGGTGATCAGCGACAGATCGATGTATTCAGTCACCAGACGGTTCAGCACCTTGATAGTATTGAGTTTGACGCTTTCATCTAAATCATTGCGTGTGTAGATAAGCTCAGAAGATTTCGTTTTGACCAGTTTAGCGGTACTCATATACATATCTCCTTGTTTCATTAAAATTAATTGCTACTAATGTATTTCGTAACTGCATTCAGTATAGCAATAAATTGAAAATTTGCAGGGCGTACATTCCTATCGTTCTGATAGCGTGTGTCTTATAAGCTCTGCTGTGATTTCACTTCCAGCTTATCATGCTGATTTATAAGGTGGATAGGATTCCTCCTGAACGTCCACTTCTATTAATCTGCTAAAATAAACTAAGACTGATAATTATTTTCATTACGTGGGGAAAGATATTTTTAAATGTAAGTGACAGTGTGCGGATATATTTTTACCGGGACTTTGTTCTGGTATGGAATATGACCAGTCGGCATAACAGTTTGCCGTATTTAATATTGAAATATAACGGCGGGATAATACCCGCCGTTAATCACTGTCTGCTGTCCTTTAAAGCGCCATCGCACCGCTATACAAAACGGCACCCGTCGGTTGCCCGGTCGGCGAACCGCCGTGAGGCTCGAGGCTTATTGCCAGCGTAAAACCTGCATCCGGCATTTTCGCTGCCAGCGCCAGTTGCGTCGGTTGTTGCGTATTCAGCAAGCCGAGGGAATGCGGCTTGCCTCCCGGCGGAGGAATGGCCCACAGTTCAAGGCTGTGATCTGCGGCGATATTCTGCGCATTGATCGGCGTCAGCAACAGGCTGCGGGTGCTTCTGTCCGCGCTGACCACCCACTGTCCGCTTTGCGTACCGGCGCTGCTGGCCAGTATCGCCACCGGCATTGGCGCTTCTGGCTGAACCAGCAGGCGGGGGATCAGCAACAATGCGGCAAGCCCGGCGGCCAGCGCCCAGCCCATATAAGCCCGCACCGGTCGTGTCGCCGGAGCCGGAAGTCTGGCCGGTTGCAGCGCAAGGTTATGCTGAATGCGTTTCCACACCGATGCAGGTGGGATGACCGGGGTTATCTGATTATCCAGTTGCGTGAAAGCTTCCTGCCAGCGTGCCACTTCGGCCGCCAGTTCAGGGTCTTCCTGCATTTTTTGCTCAAACTGAATCCGGGCCGCGCCGCGCAAGGTGCCGAGCGCATATTCAGCCGCCAGGGCGGCATGATAATGGCTTCTGCTTTTCATAGTCCTACGCAGCTCTTTAAGTGATCCAGGGCGCGACGTATCCAGCTTTTGATCGTCCCCAGAGGTTGTTGAAGATGCGATGAGACCTCACCGTGCGACAGGCCCTGATAATAGGCAAGGATCAGGCTTTGTCTTTGTTCGGCGGGCAGATGTGCGAGGCAGGTGGCCAGAATTTTGGCGTCACTGTCCTGTTGCAGCCGTTGCAAGGGGTCATCATAGTCGCTGGCATCTCCGTCATGCATTGTCTCGTCCAGTTCATCTAACTGGTTATCGCTCCCGCGCATCCAGTCGATAGCGCGGTTGCGGACAATATGGGTAAGCCAGGTCATCGGGGAACTGAGCGCCGGATTATACGAGGCAGCCCGGTTCCACGCGGTGATATAGCTGTCGTGCAACACTTCTTCTGCCCAGGCATGTCGCCGCAACATGCGTAATGCGACGGCGAATAGCCGGGGGGACGTCAGACGATATAACTGCTCAAATGCCTGACGATCGCCAACGGCCATGGCGCTCATCAGTTCGCGCTGTACTTCCGGCGCATTCTCTGGTGTTGGCTTAACGAAAAAATTGTCATGCATTCGCGCGTCCTGACTTACTGAGGTGCTGTTTCATAAGAGAAATCATGCCCTCAGTATAGCCGGTATTATTTTGGCATCAGGACGGTATCAATGACGTCGATCACACCGTTCTTCTGCTGGACGTCATAAGTACTGATGTTGGCGATATTCCCCTTGCCATCTTTGAGCTGAATATTGTGAGGTCCGTTGTTCAGGATCCACAGTGGCTGGCCGTTAACGGTTTTCAGTTCCGCCGTGCCGTTGCCTTTTTTCAGCAGTTTTTCCAAATCTTTCATTTCATATTTACCGGCCACCACGTGATACGTGAGGATGCTGGTCAGGGTGGCTTTGTTTTCTGGTTTCACCAGATTATCCACGGTACCCGCCGGTAATTTGGCAAACGCGGCGTTGGTTGGCGCAAACACGGTGAACGGGCYTTTGCCCTGCAGCGTATCCACCAGTCCTGCTGCTTTTACCGCCGCCACCAGCGTGGTGTGGTCTTTCGAATTCAGGGCATTTTCTACGATATTTTTGGACGGATACATTTCAGCGCCACCGACCATGGTGGTGCTTTGAGACATCATTGCAGCCATTGACGCGGTGCTGAGCAGCAGAGAAGCACAGATTGCGGTACGGAGTAATGTTTTCATGATGGTGTCCTTCGTCAGTTAGGAGGTGAGGTCTTGCCTCACATCTATACATACGAATGACCCTCTGCTTTTGGATGCAGGAAAAATGAAATAAATGAAAATAATTTTCAACCTGCTGATAGAAAAGAAAAAGCCACATCGGGATGACGTGGCTTTTTTATGCGATGCGGTGCAATTACTTCCCGGAAGGGGTATTTCCGGCAATATCCACCGTCTCGATTTTGGTTTTGCGCTGCAGGGTAAGTGTTGAACCGGCGGAAGCCGCGATAATCGCCGCCAGCCCGATCCACTGCGTCGCGGTCAGGAATTCACCGAGGAAGATAATGCCGGAAAGCGCGGCCATCGCCGGTTCCATGCTCATCAGCGTACCGAAGGTTTTGGCTGGCAGTTTGGTCAGCGCCATCATTTCCAGTGAATAAGGAATGGCGGAAGTGAGCAGGGCGATCAGCAAGCCGAGCGGTAAAATATCCCAACTGAAAATAGAGGTGTGTGCCTGGATTGCGCCAATCGGGAAGAAGATTAACGCCGCAATCAGTGACCCCATCGCGGCGGTGCCCGGTCCGTAACTGCTGCCAGCACGTTGTCCGGCGAGGATATAAACCGCCCAGCAGCCACCGGCGATCAGCGCAAAGCACGCACCTTTGAGGTCAACACCGCCGGCACTTTGTCCCAGGGGTAACAGGAAGAGTAACCCGATTACGGCCAGCACGACCCAGATGAAATCCACCGGACGGCGTGAGGAGAACATCGCGACCGCCAGCGGGCCGGTAAATTCCAGTGCAACGGCAATGCCCAGCGGCACGGTACGCAGGGCCAGATAAAACGAATAGTTCATGCAGCCCAGCGCCAGGCCATACATCATCAGTGCACGCAAATTACCGCCGCGCATTTTCAGGCGCCACGGACGAAAATAGAGCAGCAACAGAATAGAGCCGATACCAAGACGCAGAGCCGTGACACCCTGCGGGCCGACCACCGGGAAAAGCGTTTTTGCCAGCGACGCGCCGCCTTGTAATGACAACATGGCGATCAGTAGCAACAGAATCGCCACCAGCGGTGAGGTTTTTTTCGGTAACGCAGGGACGGGCGGGCTGTTGTTATGCGTCGCTGCCTGCAGAGCGATCTGCGGATCCTGCGGCTGATTTTGTCCTGACTGTGTCATCCATTGCGCCTTTTGAGGTGATCCCATGAATCCGGAAACTTCAGATTTATAGTTTTGAAAAGAAAGGTAAAGCGCTGTCAGTGTAGAGGGAAAAGTGGCGAGAAAAAATCCTCACGAAAAAGTTTTTTTCGGAACGTGTTTGTTAAAAAACTTCCTAAAATAGTTTGTTTTTTGAGCAAATTTTTAGGAATTATCTGCTAATCTCAAAAAGTTCAATAAGTTTACCTTATAGTTTGTGTGACTAAAATCCCAATAAAATTAAATGGATAGCGTGTGCTGGAAACTTCCTGTTACACCATATGATGCTTTGGACATCTTAATTGAGGCAGAGTTTCACACTAGTTTTTGTTATATTTTCAAACGTGAAGGTTACTTTGGTTTCTCTTTTTGAGGTGGTTTATGAAAAAAATTGCATGTCTTTCCGCATTAGCTTGCGTAGTTGCACTGGGCGTTTCTTCAAGCGCTTTCGCTGACACCAGCACCGTAACTGCTGGCTACGCTCAGGGTGACGCACAAGGCGTTGCTAACAAAGCAAACGGCTTCAACTTAAAATACCGCTGGGAACAAGATAGCAACCCACTGGGCGCTATCGGTTCTTTCACTTACATCGAAGATGACAGCTCTCCTGCATCTGGCGACTACCGTAAAGCACAATACTACGGTCTGACTGCGGGTCCTGCTTACCGTCTGGCTGACTGGGTTTCCATCTACGGTGTTGTGGGTGTTGGCTACGGCAAATTCCAGTACAACGAAGCGGCAGCATCTACTGCTAACCGTGAAAAAAATGACACCAGCGATTACGGTTTCTCTTACGGTGCTGGTCTGCAGTTCAACCCAATCCAGAACGTTGCTCTGGACGTGTCTTACGAACAGTCCCGCATCCGCAGTGTTGATGTTGGTACCTGGATCGCAGGCGTGGGTTACAGCTTCTAATTCTTCGCCGCAGCGTAACGCTTTGCCGTTACCCTCCCGCGAAAACAAAAACCGCTCAGCTGAGCGGTTTTTTTATGCCTGTCAGATCCCGCTGAACCAGTTATAACCCTGATCTTCCCAGTAGCCGCCGGGATATTCATTGGTGACGAAAATCGCGCCAATATGTTTGGCGTTTTTAAAGCCGAGTTTGGTTGGCATCCGCAGGCGTAACGGGTAACCAAAATCGGGGGGTAAGGGTTTGCCGCCAAAATCCAGAGCCAGAATGGTTTGCGGATGCAGTGCCGTCGCCATATCAATACTGGAATAATAGCGGTCGTCACATTTGAATCCGACATATTTGGCTGTCAGATCCGCGCCGACGTGTTGCAGAAACGTTTTCAGCGGTACGCCTTTCCACTGGCCGATGGCGCTCCAGCCCTCAATGCATATCAGCCGGGTGATCTGGCTTTCCTGCGGCAGGCGCTGCAATTGTTCCAGTGTCCACGGCGCTTTCTTTTGCACCAAACCGGAGACTTCCAGCCGGTAATTGGGGATGTCGATTTCCGGCACGTTGTATTCGGGGTAATACGCATTGAAACGAAACGGTGTGGTGATTTGATCGGCGCGATAGGTTTGCGCCAGTTTCTGGCCGCTGAACAGCCAGCTTTGTACCCGGTCGTTCCAGCGGGACATCGCCCACAGCACTTTATCGACCTGATCGCCGTCCTGCAGATTACAGCCGGTAAGCATCGAAACCGCGCCCAGCGTAAGGCCGGAGCGCAATAACATACGGCGTTGAATATTAACCAGTTGCTTGCGCTGATCGGGTTCAAGAATAATTTTTGGCCGCTGTGTTTTATCACTCATCGGCTCGGTCCTCCGTGCTAATTTTTTTGCCGCCGGTCAGCATCGCCACGAAGGTTTTCGGCACCAGCAGAACCATCAGTACGTGAATAATGACGAACAGCAGTACGCCGCTCATCGCAAAGAAATGCACATAACGGGCGATATCAAAACCGCCAAACAACCAGACCAGACCGCTGAACTGCGCGGGTTTCCAGATCGACAAACCCGACAGCACCAGCAGCGCGCCCAGCAACAGAACACCGCTGTACATCAGTTTTTGCACCGCGTTGTACTGACCCAACTTGTGCGGGAGTTTGAATGTCAGTGCGCGAACGCTATCGCGCCAGACCGTACGGGGCGAAAAGGGGAAAAAGTCGCGTCTGAAATGACCGCTAAAAATGCCCCACAGCAGATAGAACAGGGCATTGGCCGCCAGCAGCCACATTACCGCCAGATGCCAGGCAATATTGCCACCCAGCCAGCCGCCGAGGGTGGTGTTCTGCGGGAAAGTGAAAGCGAAAAGCGGGTCGGCGTTATAAATCCCCCAGCCGCTCATCACCATGCCGATCATTGCCAGCAGATTGATCCAATGACAAATGCGAACCGGCCAGGAATGAATCCGGCGCTTCCGGGGCGATGAGAGCTGAGGTTTCACGCTTAATCTCCTGTTGTTCGGCCGGATTACATCGGCGGCGCGATGCCGTCTTTACCGGCAGCAATACCACGGGCAACCAGTGCACCTTTGTCATCTTTTATGGCAAACAATACGATTTTAGTGCCCGGTTTCAGCAGGCTGCGGTCGCCCGGCGCCAGCAGTACAACCGGTACGTCGTCAGGCACAATGACCGTTTTCTCGGCATCGTGATATTTCACGGTCAGGGTGCGGCCATTGCTGTTCACCAGCTTGCCGACGGTGCCGTTGGTCATGGTATTGATTTTGCCATCGGCGGATTCAAACGGATTGAAGCCTTCACCGCTGCCGCGCAGGCTGGGGGCGAATACGTGCACTTCCAGTGCTTTCAGCGTGCCATTAGCCTGCGGAACGGCGGCCGTCCCGATGAAGCTGTCCGCTTTGATATCGCTGATCTGCCCTTTGGTGACGGCATTGATCTTGGTCTGGTCGGTCAGCTTAACGTCGAGTTTTTCGCCCTGACGTGTGGTGATTTGTACCGATGAGTCATTAACTGAGTCAATGGTTCCGCGTGTAGGTTTAATCACATTATCGGCGGCAAATGCCGAAGTCATCCCGCTGCACATCAGCAGGGAACCCAGTAACAGACCAGCGAGACGTGTTGGTGCATTCATGATTAATTCTCCATTTTCCAGCGTTTTTTCATTCTGTTAGATGAATCACTGAACCTGCCAGTGATGAATAACTTTCTTAAGAGTGGACGATAAACCGGTATTGGCTGATGACAAATTGATGACAAAATTGTCATCAAAGGTGTCTGACGAAACTGATAAACTTTCAGGTGAATCATTCTCTAGGTGAATGKTCATGCGGCGCTGAGGGCCTGAATGCGAATACTGGTGATTGAAGACGATGTCAGTACAGGCGATTACCTGAAAAAAGGGCTGACAGAAGCAGGTTACAGCGTAGATCTGGCGCGCAACGGTGCCGACGGCCTGTTTCTGGCGCTGGAAGAGGGGTACGACGCGGTGATCCTCGACGTCATGCTGCCGGGGCTGAACGGCTGGCAGGTGATGGAAGTCCTGCGCAAAAAAAGCGACGTGCCGGTACTGTTTCTCACCGCCCGCGATGAAGTACAGGATCGCATTCACGGGCTGGAGCTGGGGGCTGACGACTATCTCATCAAACCGTTCTCCTTCACCGAACTGGTGTTGCGTATCCGCACCTTGCTGCGCCGCCCGGCCGCCCGTGAGCCGGATGCGTATTCGGTGGCGGATCTGAATCTTGATGTGCTGCGCCGCCGCGTGACCCGTCAGGATCAGACCATCGCACTGACCAATAAGGAATTCATGTTGCTGCAGTTGCTGATGCGCCGCGAGGGTGAGGTTCTGTCGAGAACCATGATCGCCTCGCAGGTCTGGGATATGAATTTCGACAGTGATACCAATGTAGTGGATGTCGCCATTAAGCGTCTGCGTGCCAAGGTTGACCGCAGCTTTGAGGTGAAACTGATCCATACCGTGCGTGGCATTGGTTACGTGTGCGAAGTGCGACATGAGTGATCGTCAATTGACTCACCTCCCGAAACGCGCCATGTCGCTGACGCTTCGCGCCACCTTACTTTTCGCGCTGATCGCCTCGATGGTGGTCAGCGCCGTCGGTTTCTACCTCTATTACTCGATGGATAAAGAACTGGTACGCCGCGCGGATTACCAGGTCAGCGGGCGTGTGCAGTATTTCCGTCATCTGCTTGCCAACGAATTCCCGCTGTCGCAACTCAGCCGTAATCCCGGCCTGTTTGAAAATATGCTCGGCAATGAGCGCGATATCCTGACGTTTCGTCTGTCCGGTGAGAAGCTATTGATCAACGTCAATCCGTCGCGGCTGGCATTGCCGCCGGTAGCGGCGGTGCCTGATGGCCAGCCGCTGACGCTGAATACGGTGCATCATCTCACCGCACCCGATGGTACGCCGGTACGCTTTGCCCGTGCGGCGGTACAGATTCAGGACGGGCGGACAGTTGAAATCACCGGCGCGCATTTCATGACCGAGGAGTCGCGTCTGTTGCAGACTTTCCGCTGGGAAATTATTGGCGCGGTGTTATTCGCTTATTTGCTGATTGCCGCACTGGGTTATCTGGTGATCCGCCGCGGATTGCGGCCGCTGCGCAATATGGCGCATGAAGCGGCGCAGATCCATCCGGCCAGTCTGTCTACGCGCCTGTCTTCGGAAAATGCGCCGCAGGAATTGCAGCAATTAATTTATTCTTTCAATGACATGCTGGACCGGCTCGCCGAGGGGTATCAGCGGCTGACGCAATTTTCCGCCGATCTGGCGCATGAAATCCGCACCCCGGTGGGGGCGCTGATGGGGCATTGTCAGGTGGCGTTATATCAGCCCCGGACAGTGGAAGAATACGAAACGCTGCTGGCGAACAATATAGAAGAGCTGGAACGCATTTCACGTATGGTGGAAAACATTCTGTTCCTGGCGCGCGCTTCCGATGCGCGCTCGGTTCTGACCATCACCAGTATTGATGTTTCATCTGAAATTACCCGTATCCAGGAATATTTCGAAGGGCTGGCCGAAGAGCGTGAAATGACGCTTCACGGGCAAGGTGAGGGAACCTTGCATGCGGATGCGATCCTTTTCCAACGTGCGCTGAGTAATCTGGTCGCTAATGCGGTGCGTTATGGCCGCGAGGGAAGTGCCATCGTGCTGCGCGCCGAACCCCATGCAAAAGGCATGAATATCCGGGTGATCAGTCAGGGTGAGCCTGTTCCGCCGGAAAAACTCGGAAAACTTTTCGACCGCTTCTATCGCGCGGATGCTTCACGTAGTGAAGGCGGCAGTTCCAGCGGCCTTGGATTGTCGATTGTTCAGGCCATTATGGCCCTGCATCAGGGAAGTGTCAGCGTAACCAGTTCCGCGCAGGGAGAAACGTGTTTTACCCTTTATTTTCCCGTATCCGACCGCAAGCTTTCTCAATAGTTTCTCAATGAAAGGGAAAAATTGCGTAAAAAAAGCCGGAATATATCTTTTTCATGTAATTGAAATAAAAAGGATTCGTTAATTTTGTTACATTATCACATTGGAAGTCACCATTCAGTTTGAACGAAAATGCTCAGCCCGGAGTCTATATGTCCTAAGGAGTGGGTTCCAACCTCCGGTATGAGCGGTTAGTACAACGCAGCYAGACTCACAAAAGAGCCAGTTATTGCCAATGCATAAAATTCGTACACTTTCGCAACAGAGCATTTCTTTGTTCGTTGCACTTTACCTGGGGCTTCTGCTAAACCTTCCGATTTTCATCCGTCGTTATCAGCAACTGCATTATGACAATGCCTTGTCGATTGCTGTTGAAATGGTTGCCTGTTTTGCCCTGGTCTATTTCCTTTGTATGTTGCTGTCGTATACCGGAAAAACCGTTTTCCGTGTCCTGATGACCGCTATCGTGATTTCCTCTGCCGCCGCCAGTTACTACATGATTCTGTTTAACGTTGATATCGGTTACGGAATTTTAGCGGCAGCGCTGGCGTCTGATTCCATTGATTTATCGAAAGAATCTATCGGAACACATTTCATCGCCTGGACCGTGCTGGTGAGTTTGTTGCCGGTACTGTTGCTGTGGCTGAGCAAAATGCCGGGTGCGGCTCTCAAACAAACGACGTTTAAAAAACTGGCGGTCAGAACCCTGCTGCTCGCGGCCTCCGGCCTGCTTTGTTACATGCCGCTGCAACTGATGGGCAAAGTGCAGGATCGCCACGACATCGTAAACAACCGCATGATGGCGAGTTATGGCGGTGTGGTTGCCGGCACATATTCACCGTCTAACTGGCTTTCGGCGCTGGGTTTGTATACTTACAGCAGTTACAGCCAGGCGGAAGACACCAAAAATCTGTACGATCCGGCCAAACATTTCACGTATACCGCACCGGCAGATGCCAAAGATATGTACGTGGTGTTTGTGATCGGCGAGAGCGCCCGCCGCGACCATATGGGGCTGTACGGCTACGACCGTGACAACACGCCAAATCTCGACAAAGAGAAAAATTTGGTCGCCCTGCAGGGCTATTCCTGTGATACCGCCACCAAGCTTTCCTTGCGCTGTATGTTTGTCCGCGAAGGCGGGGCATCTGAAGAGCCACAGCGTACGCTGAAAGAAATGAACGTCTTTTCCGTGCTGAAAAGTAATGGCTGGAGTTCAGAGTTATATTCCATGCAGAGTGAAGCCTGGTTCTATAACAAAACCCGTGCGGATGATTATTCACTGCGTGAAAACATCGCGTCTGAAAAGCGCAACGCCGGTAAGCCGGTGGATGACATGCTGCTCATCGATGAAATGAAAGACTCGATGAATAACCATCCTAAAGGTAAGCATCTGATTATCCTGCATACCAAGGGTTCTCATTATCTGTATTCAGACCGTTATCCGCGTTCTTTCGCTAAATATAAGCCGGAATGTATGGGCATCGATGATTCCTGTTCCACCGGGGAAATGATTAACGCTTACGATAATTCACTGCTGTATACCGATTACTTCCTGTCGCAGGTCTTTGACCAGTTGCGGGATAAGAACGCGATTGTGTTCTACGCCTCCGATCACGGTGAGTCGATTTCGAAAAGCATGCATTTCCACGGTACACCGCGTGATCATGCGCCAGCCGAGCAACGTACGGTGCCGATCATGGTCTGGGCGTCGGACAAATTCCTGGCGAATGATCAGAACAAGGCCAGTTTCCAACAACTGCAAAAAATGGCTGCCGAGAAGAAACCGGCGTTCCATGAAAAACTGTATGACACCATTCTGGGCTGTATCGGTTATACCTCGCCAAATGGCGGGATTGTCGAGCAGCACAACTGGTGCCATGTGCCTGATCAGGCAGCCGCCACAAAATAATCTTTGCTGAATCTGCCGCCTTTTTCTGATGATGGGAGAAGGCGGCGACATATCCCTCTTTTTCAGTCACAATCGGTTAACAACAAAATACCCGTCATATTGAGGGTATTATTTTTGCTTTTTTATCAGGGCCGATAACCGATGCAAGCATTACGAATAACCATTTGCGTACTGACGGTCATTATGACCCTGCTGACGCTTCTTCCTGTGTCGCGCAATCAGCGCTGGTGGGTGCGTGTCTGGGATTTTCCGCGTTTACAGATGGCCTCGCTGTGCCTGTTTTTTCTGCTGACTGAACTGGCGATCATGCCGTTCGGTGATGCGATCACCACCACGGTGATCATCCTGACCGTTGCCTGCATGGCGTATCAGAGTTGGTGGATTTTGCCTTATACCCGCCTGTATCCGGTACAGGTGAAGAAAACGGTGCCCAACGGCCATTCGCGTATCAAGATCATGAACAGCAATGTGCTGACCACTAACCGTGAGCCGGAAAAATTACTCGCGCAGGTCAGGCATTATCAACCGGATATTCTGGTGCTGCTGGAAACCGATCAGTGGTGGGAAGATCAGATGGCAGAACTGGATGCCGATTATCCGCACAGCCTGCGCTGTCCGCTGGAAAATCTGTACGGTATGCATGTGTATTCGCGCCTGCCGATGCAGGCGGCGAAGATTCAGTATCTGGTGGCTGATGATATTCCTTCTATGCATTTTCGCGCTGAACTGCCGTCCGGCGAGCAGGTGATTTTGCACTGTCTGCACCCGATGCCGCCCAGCCCGACAGAAGCGGATGAATCCACCAGTCGTGACGGGGAACTGGTTGCTGTCGGACACACGGCCGCGAAAGCGCGTTACCCGACCATTGTCACCGGCGACCTGAATGACGTGGCCTGGTCGCGCACCACGCGGCTGTTCATGAAAATCAGTGGCCTGCTGGATCCTCGCCGCGGTCGTGGCATGTACAACACCTTCCATGCCAGTTATCCGTTCCTGCGCTGGCCGCTGGATCACGTTTTCCACAGCAAAGATTTCACCCTGATTGATCTGAAACGTCTTGATTTTATGGGTTCAGATCACTTCCCGATCCTGGTGGAACTGGCGCTGACGCCTTCTCAGGGTATCGATCAGGAATCATTGGAAATCGACAATGAAGACATTGAGGAAGCGGAAGAAAAACTGTCCGGTGCCGGGGTGAAAAGCAGTGATGTGCACAAGGCTGACAAGCTTAACCAGCCGGTTTACGGACGTTAATCATGAGCAGTGAACGTGAGCGTTTGCCGCTGGCTGAAGACTTACAGGTCTTCCTGGCGGTAGTGAATAAGCAAAGTTTTGCCGCTGCCGCTATCGAACTGGGGCAGTCACCGGCGTATGTCAGCAAGCGTATTCAGATCCTCGAAGAGTCGCTCAACTGTCGTTTGCTGCACAGGTCAACAAAGGGGGTGCGGCTGACAGAAGACGGCGAGCGCACGCAGCGATGGGCGTTACAAATTCTCGATACCTTTGATCAGTTCATCGGTGACCTGTCAGATTCGCGCAGTGAAGCGCGTGGCAACGTGCATATTTGCAGCTCGTTTGGTTTCGGACGTTGCCATGTGGCTCCGGCGATAGCGGAACTGGCGGCACGTTATCCGCAACTCAATCTGCGCCTTGATCTTTTCGACCGCGTGGTGGATTTGGTCGCGGAAGGTATTGATCTGGAAATTCTGGTCGGCGATGACGTACCTGAGCAGTACATCGGCAAAAAACTGGCGCAGCACCAGCGGATCCTCTGCGCATCAAAGGAATATCTGGCTGCTCACGGCACGCCTGACTCACCGCAAGCGCTGGCGCAGCATCAGTGTCTGGTGATCAAAGAGCGCGACAATCCTTTTGGCATCTGGTCGCTTACGGGAGAAGGCAAGGAACACCGCGTCAGGGTGAAAGGGGCGCTCTCGTCGAACAGTGGCGAAGTGGTATTACAGTGGGCGCTGAAACACCATGGCATCATTTTGCGTTCACAGTGGGATGTTCAGCCTTATCTTTCCCGTGGTGAACTGGTGCGGGTGCTGCCGCAATATTCCCAACCCGCCAGCGTCTGGGCAGTTTATCCCACGCGGCTGGCGGATTCGGCAAAATTGCGGGTCTGTGTTGAGTTTCTGCAACAGCGATTCAGCCAGTTACCGGGCTGACGCTTATTACGCCAGCCACGGATTGCGCTGCAAATGCGCCTGCTGAAACTGACTGATTTCATCGCGAAATTGCAGTGTTGTACCGATGGCATCCAGCCCGTTAAGTAGCGCAATCTTACTCAGTTCATCGATAGCAAAATCAATCCGTTCACCATTTTGCAGGATGATTTTTTGCGCGGATAAATCGACAGTCATTTCATTTTTATCGCCATGGATCACCGCCTGCGCCATTTGCAACCACTGCGCGGGATCCAGTTGCACTGTAAGCACGCCGTTGCGCTGACAGTTATCGAAGAAAATTCCCGCGAACGTGGTGCCGATCAGCGCCCGGATACCGAGCTGTTTCAGCCCCCATACCGCATGTTCACGGCTGGAACCGCAGCCAAAATTCGGACCGACCAGCAGGAATTTCGTCCCCTGCCATTGGGGCTGATTGAGGATAAACGCCGGATCGGGCGAGCCGTCCGCCAGAAAACGCAGATCGAAAAACACCCCGCGATCTAAACCGTTGCGGTCGATGCCTTTGAGAAACTGTTTTGGCATGATCACATCGGTGTCCACATTCGCCGCAGGCAACGGCGCGGCAATACCGGTCAGTGTAGTAAATGCTTCCATGATGACTCCTTACAGGTCACGGACATCGGTCAGATGGCCACAAATAGCCGCTGCCGCAACCATCGCCGGGCTCATCAGATGAGTGCGTGCGCCCGCACCCTGACGGCCTTCAAAATTACGGTTGGTGCTGGATGCACAGCGGTCGCCGGGCGACAGCACGTCGTCGTTCATTGCCAGACACATTGAGCAACCCGATTGTCGCCATTCGAAACCGGCCTGGATAAATATCTCCGCCAGACCTTCCTGCTCAGCCTGTGCCCGAACCTGACTGGACCCCGGAACAATTATCGCCCGCACCGTGGTGGCGACGCTTTTACCGCGCACGACGTCTGCTGCTGCCCGTAAATCTTCAATACGCGCGTTGGTGCAGGAGCCGATAAACGCGTGACTGACAGGAATGCTGTTAAGCGACTGACCGGCACGCAATCCCATATAGCGGAGTGCACGTTGCAGATCCTGGCGGCGTGAGGCATCCGGTTCGGCTTGCGGATCAGGCACCTGACCGTTTATCGCCAGTGCCTGATCGGGGCTGGTCCCCCAGCTGACCATCGGCGCGATCTCTTCCGCACACAGTGTCACTTCACGATCAAAAACGGCATCCGGATCACTGCGTAATTCGCGCCAGACCTCCACGGCATCCCGCCACTGCTGGCCTTTTGGCGCGCGTGGTTTGTCTTGCAGATAGGCAAACACTTTATCGTCGGGTGCCATGAACGCGCCACGCGCACCGGCTTCCACGGCCATATTACAAATGGTCATACGACCTTCAACGCTCAGCATGTCGATACCCGGTCCGCAGAATTCGATGGCATAACCGGTCGCGCCCGCCGCCCCGATTTTTGCCACCAGCGCCATCACCAGGTCTTTGGCCGTGATACCTGTCGCCAGTGTGCCAGTGACGGTAACCCGCATGGTTTTCAGGCGCTTATACACCAGTGTTTGCGTCGCCAGAAGATGTTCAATTTCCGAGGTGCCGATACCAAAACCAAACGCCCCTAATGCGCCGTATGTGGTGGTGTGGCTGTCTCCGGCGGCAATGACCATACCGGGCAGGATAAAGCCCTGTTCCGGTGCAACAACATGTTCGATCCCCTGACGTTTATCGAGAATATCGAACAACTCAATGCCAAATTCGGCGCAGTTCTCAGCCAGATATGACACCTGACGCGCGCCACCGGCATCCGGCATCTGACGGGTGCGTAGCGGTGCCGTCGGGTTGACGTGATCGACCACCGCCAGTGAGGTTTCCGGCCGCCATACGCGACGGCTGGCTTCACGCAAACCGCTAAACGCCTGCGGGCTGGTGTACTCGTTAATCACCTGCCGGTCGATGTAAAGCAACACGTGGCCCTTGTCATCCAGCGTACGGACGCTGTGGCTGTCGATGTGTTTTTCATACAGCGTTTTTGGCTTCATTTCATTGCCCTGATAAACGTAACGGATAATGCCAGCGTCGCAACTTCACGCTTATCGGGCAACGGCCTGAGTGTGATGAGTCAAAACACAGATCGTGAATCAGCGATCTTCACTTGTGGCCTTGTTGCCAACCGGCGAGCGACTAAGATGGGTAAAAAAGGAGAAAACCCATGTTTGAACATTTTACCCAAGGCCGGATGGTGGTCAGCGGAACGGACATTGCTTACCGGATTGCCGGGCAGGGCGAGCCGCTGTTATTGCTGCACGGACACCCGCAGACGCAGGCGATCTGGCATAAAGTCGCACCCTACCTCACTTCTCAGTTCACCGTGGTGCTTGCCGATTTACGCGGTTACGGTGACAGCGGTAAACCCGAGCCGGACGCGGATCACCTGCGGTACAGCAAGCGCGAAATGGCGCAGGATCAGCTCGAACTGATGGCCGCGCTCGGTTTCAGCCAGTTCAGTGTGATCGCGCATGACCGGGGTGCCCGCGTGGCGCACCGGCTGGCGCTTGATCACCCGCAGGCAGTGAAACGGATGGTGCTGATGGACATTGCGCCGACGCTTTCCATGTATCAGCAAACCAGTGAAGCTTTTGCGCGCGCTTACTGGCACTGGTTTTTCCTCATCCGCCCGGCACCGCTACCGGAAACACTGATCAAGGCTGATCCTGATCTTTACCTGCGCAGCGTAATGGGCAGCCGCAGCGCCGGTATGCAACCTTTCACCGACGAAGCTTACGCAGATTATTTGCGTTGTCTGCAACTTGATGGAACGGCGCGCGGGATTTGCGAGGATTACCGGGCTTCCGCTGCTGTTGACCTGCAACACGATCAGACTGACGTGAATGCATCTCGCAAAGTGCGGTGTCCGCTGTTGATCCTGTGGGGCGAAAAGGGCATTGTCGGCACCTGTTTTACGCCGCTGGAGGAATGGGCAAAGGTGGCGGAAGACGTTCAGGGCGAGGCGTTGCCGTGCGGGCATTATCTTGCTGAAGAACAACCGGAATTATTGCTGGAGAAAGTGCTGCTGTTTCTTCGCTGAGAGGGGGAAGCCTATAAAAAAACCCGCATGGCGCGGGTTTTTTGTGGGCACGTATCAGACTGGCTGTTCGGGGAAGGTGAGGGTGTTGCCCGGCGCTTCACGGTTGATATGCAGGAAGTTCAGATGACGTTCGTACTGATCCAGAATGTCATTGATCACCTGATGTTTGGTGAAGTCCATCAGGTCATTACCCTGAGTCCCTTCAAGAAGGAAGGTTTCCAGACGGTAATAATGCGATTTACCGGCGCGTGCGCGATAGGTAAAGGCAGGAACCGCATAACGTACCGGCCAGATCTGATAGACAAAGTTTTGCTCTTCGCCCAACGCGACCTGCAATTCCAGCGGCCCGATTTTCTCGTCTTCCTGTGGCGCGTGCTCGTTAAAGGTCACTTTTGCCCCGCGTAGTTCCAGTTCCTGGGCCACTTCCTGCATCGCAGGGCGGCAAACAGTGTCCATCATTTTCTGAGTATGGCGTGTGCCCGGATAATTCATGACCCGCGACAGACGCTGTTTCCAGTTCAGCGCCGCGTCGCTGGTGGCAGGCAGCGGAGCCAGAGTCTGCTGGGTGCTGGCGCGGCGGTAATCTTCCAGACGCAGTGATTTATACAATCCGGCCATGATGAAGAAAATCACAAAGCTGAACGGCAGACCCATAATTACCGTGGTGTTTTGCAGTGCAGAAACGCCGTCGGTCATCAGCATACCCAGTGTCAGTACGCCGATGGTGACCGACCAGAAAATCCGCAGCCAGTTTGGCGCATCGTTATTGATGTCTGCCAGTTTTGAGGTGAAGTTACCCAACACCAGCGAGCCGGAATCCGCCGAGGTGACATAAAACAGCAGGCCGGTAATCGTCGCGACGGACGCGCTCAGCGTAAAGCCGGGATACTGTGCCAGCAGGCTGTAAACGCCGCGTTCAGGGTGTGAGATCACCTCGTTAGCGAAATCCAGATTGCCATGCAGGATCTGGTACAGCGCACTGTTACCGAAAATTGACAGCCACAGCAGGGTGAAGACGAACGGAATAATCAGGGTGCCGAACACGAACTGACGGATGGTACGACCGCGTGAAATACGCGCCAGGAACAGGCCAACAAACGGCGACCACGCTACCCACCACGCCCAGAAGAACAGGGTCCAGCTGTTCATCCATTCGGTCGGGCGGTCAAAGGCAAAGGTATTGAGTGTCATGCCCATAAAGCGATTGATGTAATCGCCAATATTGAGCACCAGCGCATTGAGCAGGAATTCGGTATTGCCGAAGAACAGCAGGAACAGAATCAGCCCCAGCGCCAGCAGCACGTTGAGTTCCGACAGAATACGGATACCTTTGTTAACGCCGGAGGTCACCGACACCGTCGCCATAATCACAGAAAGCAGGATCAGCGCGGCCTGAACGGTCAGGTTTTCCGGAATATGGAACAGCACTTTCAGGCCGTAGTTAAGCTGCACCACACCAATGCCGAGCGTGGTGGCGATACCAAAAATAGTCCCGACCACGGCAGCGATATCCACGCTATGACCGATCGGGCCGTTAATGCGCTTACCAAAAATCGGGTACAGCGCCGAACGGATGGTCAGCGGCAGGTTATAGCGGTAGCTGAAATAGCCCAGTGCAATGCCCATCAGCGCGTACATCGCCCAGCCKGTCAGGCCGTAGTGGAACAGCGTCCAGGTCATGGCCTGCCGCGCGGCTTCCAGCGTTTGCCCGTTGCCTTCCGGTGGCAACATGTATTGTGTCACCGGTTCGGCGACCGAGAAGAACATCAGGTCGATGCCGATCCCGGCAGCAAACAGCATTGCAGCCCAGCTCATCATGCTGAATTCGGGTTTGGATTGTTCAGGGCCCAGTTTGATCGAACCAAAACGTGAACAGGCTATGAACACTACAAACACGATGTACAGCGTAGCCGCCAGCATGTAATACCAGCCGAAGGTGGCGGACACCCAGTTAAGGGTCAGGCTGATCCATTTTCCTGATAAATCGGTGAAGAAAATGGTCATTAATGTGAAGGCTAAAATCAGCCCGGCGGAGGTGAAGAACACAACCTTGTTCAGCTGGTCGCGAGGTTTTTCGCTTTTTCTCTCTGTCGTATCGGCAATCACCATCTTTTCCCCTGTTATGTCAATTAATCGCTATTTTTCAATAAATTGGATTCATTTAAATCTCAAAATTCATACAAATTACTAACGTATTGGTAATAAAATATATGCATTTTTAATTGAACGTTCAATCAAAAAAAAGTTAAATAGGAGGAGTGAGAGCGTTTTAACAAGGCTGAGCGGGAGCGTAAAAAGGGTTTTTTAAGCGCATTGCAWCCCGCTCATTTTCAGGAGCCGGAACCATGCCCAAAGTAGGAATGCAGCCCATCAGACGGCAGCAATTAATTGAGGCAACGCTGGCTGCGGTGAACGAAGTCGGTATGCACGATGCTTCGATTTCGCAAATTGCCCGACGCGCTGGCGTCTCCAACGGCATCATCAGTCACTACTTTCGTGACAAGAACGGGCTGCTGGAAGCCACTATGCGTTATTTGCTCAGTCATCTGGGAGAAGGTGTGCAGTTGCGCTTATCACAGATGACGGATACCGCACCGACGGCGCGGCTGCATGCGATTGCAGAAGCCAATTTTGACGACAGTCAGACTAACAGCGCGGCGATGAAAACCTGGCTGGCCTTCTGGGCGAGCAGCATGCATCACCCGCAGTTGTACCGGCTGCAACAGGTTAACAGCCGCCGGCTCTATTCCAATTTATGTTCTGAATTCAGACGTTTTCTGCCTAAAAACGAGGCGCGTCTCGCAGCGCAAAGCACGGCGGCATTGATTGATGGCCTGTGGCTGCGCGGCGCACTCAGCGGTAAAGCGTTTAACCGCGACGAGGCGATGCAGATAACACATCGCCATATTGAATCGCAGTTCGCACCGCGCGTTGTCGGGCAGTAAACGGCGCAGAAAATTTTCAGACCGCACAGACCGAGGAGAGATGTATGTCCCGCTACGGCAAGCAAAAACTTTATATCAACGGGCGTTTTCAGGACAGCACCGGTGATGAAACCTTCGACGCCGTTAATCCGGCCAACGGCGAAGTGATTGCCACGGTGCAATCCGCCACACATGCAGATGTCGATCTGGCGGTGAAATCCGCGCAGAAAGGCCAGAAAGTCTGGGCCGCGATGACCGCCATGAGCCGCGCCCGTATTCTGCGCCGCGCGGTGGATATTCTGCGTGAGCGCAACGACGAACTGGCCGCCATTGAAACGGCAGACACCGGTAAACCGCTGTCTGAAACGCTGGCCGTGGATATCGTCACCGGCGCGGATGTGCTGGAGTACTACGCCGGGTTAATCCCGGCGATTGAAGGCCAGCAAATTCCGCTGCGTGATTCTTCTTTCGTTTATACCCGCCGCGAGCCGCTGGGTGTGGTCGCCGGTATCGGCGCGTGGAACTATCCGATTCAGATTGCCTTGTGGAAATCTGCTCCTGCGCTGGCGGCCGGTAATGCGATGGTGTTCAAACCGAGTGAAAACACGTCGCTGACTGCCCTGAAACTGGCAGAAATCTACACCCAAGCCGGTGTGCCGGACGGCGTTTTCAGCGTGGTGACGGGCGCGGCCAGCGTCGGCCAGGCGTTAACCGATCATCCGGATATCGCCAAAGTCTCCTTCACTGGCGGTATCAAAACTGGCAAGAAAGTTATGGCCAGCGCCTCGGCCTCGACGCTGAAAGAAGTCACTATGGAACTGGGCGGTAAATCGCCATTGATTATTTTTGATGATGCCGATCTTGATAAAGCCGCCGACATCGCGATGATGGCGAATTTCTACAGCGCCGGACAGGTGTGCACCAACGGCACCCGGGTGTTTATCCCCAAAGCATTGCATAAAGCGTTCGAAGCCAAAGTGCTGGAACGGGTGAAACGCATTCGCTCAGGCGATCCGACAGATGAAAATGTCAACTTCGGCCCGCTGGTCAGCTTCGCGCACATGGAATCCGTGCTGCGTTACATCGAAAGCGGCAAACGTGAAGGCGCGACCTTGCTGACCGGTGGCGAACGTATGACTTCCGGTGAATTCGCCAAAGGCGCTTACGTCGCCCCGACGGTATTTACCGACTGCCGTGATGACATGCTGATCGTCCGTGAAGAAATCTTCGGACCGGTGATGAGCATTCTGACTTATGAAAGCGAAGAAGAAGTGATCCGCCGCGCCAATGATACTGAATATGGTCTGGCCGCCGGACTGGTGACGCAGGATCTCAACCGCGCCCACCGCGTGATCCACAAACTCGAAGCCGGGATTTGCTGGATTAACACCTGGGGCGAATCTGCCGCAGAAATGCCGGTCGGCGGTTACAAACATTCCGGTGTCGGGCGCGAAAACGGCATCACCACACTTGAGCATTACACCCAAATCAAATCCGTGCAGGTCGAACTGGGCGAATTCAGCTCAGTATTTTGATCCGCTGCAACAGAGGAGATTCAATGGATTACGATTACATCATTATCGGGGCCGGTTCTGCCGGCAACGTACTCGCCACCCGTCTGACTGAAGACAGCAGTGTCAGTGTGTTACTGCTCGAAGCCGGTGGCCCGGATTATCGTCTGGATTTTCGCACGCAGATGCCTGCGGCGCTGGCATTTCCGTTACAGGGACGTCGTTACAACTGGGCGTACGAAACCGACCCGGAGCCGCATATGAATAACCGCCGCATGGAGTGCGGGCGCGGTAAAGGGCTGGGAGGCTCGTCGCTGATTAACGGCATGTGTTACATCCGCGGTAACGCGATGGATTTCGATAACTGGGCGAAAGCACCGGGTCTGGAAGACTGGAGTTATCTGGACTGCCTGCCTTATTTCCGTAAAGCAGAAACCCGCGACATCGGCCCGAATGACTTCCACGGCGGCGAAGGGCCGGTGAGCGTGGCGACGCCTAAAAACGGTAATAATCCGCTGTTCGGCGCGATGATTGAAGCCGGTGTGCAGGCGGGGTATTCGCGCACGGATGACCTGAATGGGTTTAAACAGGAAGGTTTTGGCCCGATGGACAGAACCGTGACGCCGAAGGGGCGTCGTGCGAGCACTGCCCGCGGGTATCTGGATCAGGCCAAACCGCGCGCCAATCTGACCATTGTGACGCATGCCCTGACCGACAGGATCCTGTTCGATGGCAAGCGCGCGGTGGGTGTCAGCTATTTCCACGGTGATGAATACAACGCCAAAACGGCGAAGGCGAAACGCGAAGTGTTGCTGTGCAGCGGCGCGATTGCCTCTCCGCAAATTCTGCAACGTTCCGGTGTCGGTGCGGCTGAACTGCTGAACCGTCTGGATATCCCGCTGGTGCATGACTTGCCGGGCGTCGGGGAGAACCTGCAGGATCATCTGGAAATGTACCTGCAATACAGTTGTACGCAGCCGGTCTCGTTGTATCCGGCATTGCAGATGCACAACCAGCCAGCGATTGGTGCCGAGTGGCTGTTTAAAGGCACCGGCGTGGGTGCCAGCAATCAGTTTGAAGCGGGCGGTTTTATCCGCAGCCGTGAAGAATTTGCCTGGCCGAATATTCAGTATCACTTCCTGCCGGTGGCGATTAATTACAACGGCAGTAATGCGGTAAAAGAGCACGGTTTCCAGGCGCATGTCGGTTCAATGCGTTCACCCAGCCGTGGCCGCGTTCAGGTGAAATCGAAAGATCCGCGCCAGCATCCGAGCATTCTGTTTAATTACATGGCGACGGAGCAGGACTGGCAGGAGTTCCGTGACGCCATCCGCATCACGCGTGAAATCATGAATCAGCCAGCGCTGGATCCTTACCGTGGTCGTGAAATCAGCCCGGGTGAAAACGTACAGACTGACGAAGAGCTGGATGCGTTTATCCGTGAACATGCGGAAACGGCTTTCCATCCGTCATGCACCTGTAAAATGGGCACGGATGAGATGGCGGTGGTAGACGGAGAAGGGCGGGTTCACGGTATGGAAGGGCTGCGCGTGGTTGATGCCTCCATCATGCCGCAGATCATTACCGGTAACCTGAATGCGACAACTATTATGATCGCCGAAAAAATTGCCGATAAAATCCGTGGCCGCCAGCCATTACCGCGCAGTACGGCGGCGTATTACACCGCGGGCGACGCACCGGTTCGCACGCAGCCGCTGAAGAAATCTGCCTGATAAATTGGCTGTAAAATCTGTGTTAAAAAGAGATATTCTCAGGAATATCTCTTTTTTTTGGCTTTCAGAAAACAGGCAGGGCATTCACTCATGACGGAATCATCATCGCTTCACTGGCAGGATTATCATCACAGTGAACTGAACGCGGCGCAGCTTTACGCCATTCTTGCACTGCGAAGTGAAGTATTTGTGGTGGAACAAACCTGTGTTTATCAGGATATCGACGGACAGGATCTGACCGGCGAAAACCGTCATATCGTCGCCTGGCTGGATGGCAAGATTGCTGCCTACGCGCGTATTCTGCGTTTTGAAGATGACGTGGCAATCGGACGGGTGATTGTCGCGCCCTCTGCACGCGGCCTGAAACTGGGTTATCAGCTGATGGAACAGGCACTGGCTGCCTGCCAGAAACACTGGCCGGGTGCGCGCGTCGCGATTTCCGCACAGGCGCATTTGCAGGGATTCTATGGCAGGCTGGGGTTTGTGGCGTATACCGAAATTTATGACGAAGATGGGATACCGCATGTGGGGATGGAGTTGAATTCCTGATATTGGGCGAAGCGCAAGCTTCAGCATTGTTTTTGTCATTAATACCCCACCCCCAACCCTCCCCTTCGCAGGGGAGGGAGCCGATCGAGCCCTTTGCATGCGATATCGCCGATCGGGTTTTACTCCTCCCCCTGCGAAGGGGGAGGCGGGGAGGGGGTATTAATGGCAACTCAGAAGACGGATATGTTTACCTTTCCCAGTACGGCGGACTGCCAAATTTCTCCAGCAGAAAATCAATCACAGCCCTGACTTTGATCGACGGGCGGCGGCTGTTCGGATACAGCGCGCTGATGGTTTGCGGCTCCGGTGACGTCGATACCTGATAATTTTCCAGTACGCTGACCAGCCGACCGTCGCGCAGGGCATCGCCAATCAGCCAGGTGGGGAACACCACCAGCCCCATGCCGTCGATCCCGGCCTGCGTCAGGGTTTCCGCATTATTGCTGGTCAGTAATCCCCGCAGGGTCATCGAATGCCATTCCTGTTCCGGCTGACGAAAGTACCAGCGTTGCGGACCGGCAAATCCTTTGAACACCAGGCAACTGTGACTGGCTAAATCCTCCGGTGTTTCCGGCTTTCCTGCGCGGGCCAGATAAGCAGGGCTGGCGGCAAGGCGAAAATTCTGATGGCCGAGCGTGCGCGCCTGCAGGGTGGAGTCCGCCATCACGCCAATACGGATGAGCAAGTCAACGCTGTCCTGCAACGGGTCGATAAAATCGTCGGTCTGCATCAGCTCGATATTCAGGCGCGGATAACGTGTACTCAGCTCATGCAACCACGGCGCAAGATGGCGCTGACCAAAAACTACCGGCGCATTGATGCGCACCAGTCCGCCGGGTTCGCTGTCCTGCTCCTGCAAATCCAGCGTGGCGAGATCCAGCTGTGTCAGCACCTGTCGCGCATGACCGGCGAGCAGTTTGCCGGATTCTGTCGGGCTGACGGCGCGTGTGTTGCGATACAGCAGTTGCGTCTGTAATGCCTGTTCAAGCTGGGAAATCACCCGCGATACGGTTGACGGCGACATCGCCTCACGCCGCGCCACCTCAGAGAAACTGCCCTGATCCAGTACCGCGACATACAGCCGTAATGCCTGAATATTGATCTGATTAAAACCTTTCATCTGTGCGTATCCCGCAAAGGTATTTTCCTGATTGTGCTGTTTTTCGCATAGTTCTGTCACGTTATAGTCGCCGCTTCGAAAAAACAGAAAGCAGGGCAATGATGAATCTGATGTTAATTCCGCTGGTCGTCCTGGCGGGGATGGGGCTTTCACTGGAGGCCGGGCTGATTGGTCCGCTGGGAACGGAGGTTGGCCATCTGTGGGCCACGCTGAGTATTTTTGGTGTGGGTGCGGTGCTCACCGGCCTGCTGGTGCTGTTTTTCAGCCCGCGTAATGCGCCGTCATTCAATGAACAACCGGGCTGGACATTGCTGGGTGGCGTGCTCGGCCCGGTTTATGTCGTGGTGCTGACGCTCGCGACGCCGGTCATTGGTATCGGCATGACCATGATTGCGATTTTGTCAGGGCAGGTGGCGAAAAGCGTGCTGATCGACCATTACGGCTGGTTTGGTACACCGCACAAAAAAGTCGGCGGCGAACGCCTGCTGGCGCTGCTGTTTATCGTTGCTGCACTTGTTTTGATTGCCTGGGACTGAACCATGACTGAACTGATTATGATAATACTGGCCATTGTGGCCGGTGCCGCGCTGAGTATGCAGGCGGCGGTGAACGGGCAGTTAGGCGGGAAAGTGGGCGTACTGAAAAGCGCATTCCTGACGTTCAGCGTCGGGGCTGCCATTACCGCAGTGCTGGTGCTGTTTTTGCAAACACCACAGCCGCAAACCTTGCTCACCGTACCGAAGTGGCAACTCGCGGGCGCATTATTTGGCGTGCCTTACATCATTGTGATGGTGACAGCGGTACCCCGTGTCGGAACGGCGGTGGCAACGGTCGCGGTAATCCTCGGACAACTGGCAATGGGTATGCTGATTGATAATTTCGGCTGGCTGGATAATCCGCAGATCGCGCTGTCATGGCACCGGATTGCGGCTATTCCCTGCCTGATCATCGCACTGGCACTCATTTATCGCAGCAACCGGAAAGCAGAGTGATTTCCTGACAGAGAGCAGACCCGCGCTTTATTGCAGGCGCGGGTCAAACATCATGGGCTCGCGTTCTACTGAACTCAGTAAATCGGCAAAAGCCGGGTGTAGCGGATTAAGTAATACGTTGTATTCCGACGGCACAATCACTGACGGCACTTTCAGCCCGACATATTCACCTTCTGCAAGCCAGACGTCACCCTGACGTTGTGTGCTGTCAGGCACCGATGCGCTTCGCCAGTCGGCGGCAAGCTCTGAAACTTCCAGCGTATCCAGCAGTTCCTCTGGCACCTCAATACTCAGCAAGGTATAGGAACGCATCAACATGCTGTTTTGCAAATGCACCAGAATTTCCAGGATAGCCAGTGAGATGCTGGTGGTGACATAGACGACCGGCCTGCCTGGCGGATTCCAGCGACCGCCATAAAGTTGCGCGCCGGCTCCCGACCAGGCTGTCGCCAGATGGCGGGTCTGCACGATACGAAACAGCTTCAACTGAAAACACCGTGCTGGAGACGACCAATCAGGCGGCTGACTTCCACAGCACCCGCTTCAGAAGACAGCAGTTCCAGCGGACGTGAACCATCCAGTGCCGGAGCAGGGCGGGTGAACCATTCGAGCGCCGAAACACGATCCCCTTCGAACAAATCAGTTGCGGCATCCACGATGCGAACCAGTCGCGCCACACGTTCACTCTCTTCACTTTTTAGCAATCCGTTCCCGGCTTTACGCCGGGCATAGTTGCGTTCGTTAATGCCCATGATTTCCAGTAACACCATTTTTGGCCATCCCAGCTCAGTATTAAGACGGCTGATACTATCAACCGGAAATCCCTTTTGTATGGCATTTATCAAACTGATTCCGCTGCTTGCGGGAAGGCCCGCAGATTGCCAAAGCGGCGTTGCAGAATCTTGCACAGAGCTGGAAGACAGCCCGGTAATTTTTGAATTCATGATGTGTGCCTCCGCACCGTTATTTGTCATGATTATAGCATGACAAATAACGAATGGTCATTTTATCAACGATAACTTTTTGCATCAGTCCGTACTGAATAAAAGCGCACGGAAAGATAAATGTGATGAATGTCACATTGGGGATGTATCGGAATGAAACAGAAATTGACAAACCTTGACCAAATCTATTTATTAGCTAAGAAAAGTCGACTCTTGTAGGAAGTAACTGGTAATTGCAGGTTTTTTGCACTATGTGCAGCAATCGGTTGCGGATCACAGTTTTAGGGTTTGTTTTATGCAACGTCTGAAAGTGGCAAGGCGTTGTTCCACCCCCCGCTTCTGGTAAAAATATGAAAAATAAAATTATTGCAGCAGGCGCTTTGATGGCTTTGTCCTACAGCGCGACCGTGCTCGCTGATGATAGCAAGGGCGAATTTGTTTCTGACTGGTGGCACCAAAGTGTCAACGTTGTAGGTAGCGCCGATACCCGTTTCGGGCCTACGCTGCGTAACGATGTTTACCTTGAATATGAAGCGTTTGCGCACAAAGACTGGTTTGATTTCTACGGTTATATCGATATTCCTAAAACCTTCGGCGCCGGTAACGGTAATGACACCGGTATCTGGGATAAAAACGGTTCTCCGCTGTTTATGGAAATCGAACCGCGTTTCTCTATTGATAAGCTGACCGGTACTGATCTGAGCTTCGGTCCGTTCAAAGAATGGTACTTCGCGAACAACTATATCTACGACATGGGCCCGGACAGCGATAACCGTCAGAATACCTGGTACATGGGGCTGGGCACCGACATCGACACCGGTCTGCCGATGAGCCTGTCTCTGAACGTGTATGCGAAATACCAGTGGGAAAACTACGGCGCAGCGAATGAAAACAGCTGGGACGGTTACCGTTTCAAAGTGAAATATTTCGTTCCTCTGACGCAACTGTGGGGTGGCAACCTGAGCTATATCGGGTTCACCAACTTCGACTGGGGCTCCTCACTGGGTGATGACGATTTCCGTGATCTGAACGGCAACAAAGCGCGTTCTAACAACTCTATCGCCTCCAGCCATATCCTGTCGCTGAACTACACACACTGGCATTACTCGTTCGTGGCGCGTTACTTCCACAACGGCGGCCAGTGGGCTGACGGCGCTGAACTGAACTTCGGTAACGGTAACTTCGATGTGAAGTCCACCGGCTGGGGTTACTACGGCGTGATTGGCTACAACTTCTGATTTCAGCGGTTGTACGACAAACCCGGCTCCGGCCGGGTTTTTTGTTTTTATTGCTTTCTGAAAAGTCGCACATTAAGCATTTTTTTTAGCTGTTGAGTGAAAAATGACCACAACTACAGGCGATCCTGACGCGCTGTTGTGGCATAATGCGCGCCAAATCACATTTCCCAATTAAGAGCGAGCGTTGTGCTAAGTACTTACAACATCACCATGCAATTCGGCAGCAAGCCGTTATTTGAAAATATTAACGTGAAATTTGGCGGCGGTAACCGTTACGGCCTGATTGGCGCGAACGGTTGTGGCAAGTCCACTTTCATGAAGATCCTCGGTGGCGACTTAGTGCCTTCTGGCGGTAACGTTGTGCTGGACCCGAATGAGCGTCTGGGTAAATTACGCCAGGATCAGTTCGCCTTCGAACAGTTCAGCGTGCTGGACACCGTTATCATGGGCCACACCGAATTGTGGGAAGTGAAGGAAGAGCGCGACCGTATTTACGCGATGGCGGAAATGAGCGAAGAAGACGGCTACAAAGTGGCTGATCTGGAAGTCGCTTACGGCGAAATGGACGGCTACAGCGCAGAATCCCGTGCGGGTGAATTGCTGCTGGGCGTGGGGATCCCTGTCGAGCAACATTATGGCCCGATGAGCGAAATCGCCCCGGGCTTTAAACTGCGTGTTTTGCTGGCGCAGGCGCTGTTCTCCGACCCGGAAATCCTGCTGCTCGACGAACCGACGAACAACCTGGACATCGATACTATTCGCTGGCTGGAGCAGGTGCTGAACGAACGTAACAGCACCATGATCATCATTTCCCATGACCGTCACTTCCTGAACATGGTGTGTACGCACATGGCGGATCTCGACTATGGCGAACTGCGTGTTTATCCGGGCAACTACGATGAATACATGACGGCGGCGACGCAGGCTCGTGAACTTCTCAGCGCCAATAACGCCAAGAAGAAAGCACAGATTGCTGAACTGCAATCGTTCGTCAGCCGCTTCAGCGCGAACGCCTCCAAATCTAAACAGGCGACTTCCCGTGCCCGTCAGATTGATAAAATTCAGCTTGATGAAATCAAAGCATCCAGCCGTCAGAACCCTTACATGCGCTTCGAGCAGGACAAGAAATTGTTCCGTAATGCGCTGGAAGTGGAAAAAATCACCAAAGGTTTCGACAACGGTCCGCTGTTTAAAAATCTCGGCCTGATGCTTGAAGTGGGCGAGAAAGTCGCGATTCTGGGTGCCAACGGTATCGGTAAATCAACGCTGCTGAAAACGCTGGTCGGTGAGCATGAACCGGAAAGCGGTTCAGTAAAATGGTCTGAAAACGCCAAGATCGGTTATTACGCGCAGGATCACGAATATGAATTCGATGACACCCTGAACGTGTTTGACTGGATGAGCCAGTGGAAATCCGAGAAAGACGACGAGCAGGCCGTACGCGGTGTGTTAGGCCGTCTGCTGTTCGGTCAGGACGATATCAAGAAGAAAGTGAAAGTACTTTCCGGTGGTGAAAAAGGTCGTATGTTATTCGGGAAACTGATGATGCAACGTCCGAACATCCTGATTATGGATGAACCAACCAACCACCTTGATATGGAATCCATCGAGTCACTGAACATGGCGCTGGAAATGTATGAAGGTACGCTGATCTTCGTTTCCCACGACCGTGAGTTTGTCAGCTCGCTGGCAACCCGTATTCTGGAAATGACGCCGACCCGCGTGATTGATTTCTCGGGTAATTACGAAGATTATCTGCGTAGCCAGGGCATCAATAGTTAATTCGCTGCATCCTTCACGTTGTCTCGGCGTTGGCTGCCTTTACTCACCCCGGTCACTTACCGATGTAAGCTCCCGGGGATTCGTGCAGTTGCCGCCTTGATACAACGCGAATGATTTTGCGAATTGTTTTGGGTGTCATAAAAAATAGAAAACCGCCGATAAAGGCGGTTTTTTTGTGTCTGAATTTACTGATTCAACAATCCCCACACACTTCACAATGCGGGTCTTTCATCAGTTTCATTTCGCGGAACTGCAACGTCATGGCGTCGAACATCAGCAGTTTTCCGCGCGGGGTTTCACCAAATTTTGTCAGCAGTTTGATGGTTTCCATCGCCTGCAAACTGCCGATGGTGCCGACTAAAGGTGCCATCACACCGGCTTCCACACAGGTCAGGGCGTTTTCACCGAATAACCGGCTCAGGCAGCGGTAGCAGGGTTCCTGCGGCTGATAAGTGAACACGCTGAGCTGGCCTTCCATGCGGATGGCGGCCCCGGAAACCAGCGGTTTTTTCTGCGCGTAACATTCACCGTTCAGCTGATTGCGCGTGGTGACGTTGTCGGTGCAATCGACCACCACGTCGCAGGCGGCGATCAGGTCACGCAGCATGTCGTCGCTGGCCTGTGTATTAATCTGATGAATGACGATGTGCGGATTGATTGCCGCCAGCGCCATTGCGGCGGATTCCACTTTCGACATGCCGATCCGGGCGTCAGTATGCAGCGTCTGGCGTTGCAGGTTTGACAGCGAGACCGTGTCGAAATCCAGTAGCGTTAACGTACCGGTGCCTGCCGCCGCCAGATATTGCGCAGCGGCACAGCCTAAACCGCCCAGTCCGACAATCAGCGCATGACGGGCTTTCAGTTGTTCCTGGCCGTCAAAATCAAACCCTTTCAGAACGATCTGGCGGTTATAACGCAGGGTTTCAGCGTCCGTCAGTTCCGGCAGTTGAGGCATATTCAGCTCCGCAGCAGGGCGTTAAACGGTTCGATTTCAACGATTTCGCCTGCGGCCACGTTACCGCGCCCGCGTTCAAGCACGATAAAACAGTTGGCCTGGCTGAATGAGCTGAATACGTGCGAACCCTGATGGCCGGTGGTGCGCACTTCCAGTTGTCCTTCGGCGCTGGTGCCGAAAATACCGCGCTGGAAATCGAGACGTCCGGGGGATTTTTTCAATGGTGTCACCGCTTTTGCCTTCAGGCGGGGCGGGAATTGCCAGGCCGTATGGCCGGACAACTGTGCAATAAATGGCTGAACCAGCTGATAAAACGTCAGTGCTGCCGACACCGGATTCCCCGGCAAACCGCAGAACCAGCTGCTTTCCAGTTTACCGAAAGCAAAAGGTTTGCCCGGTTTCATGGCAAGTTTCCAGAAACCAATTTCACCCAGTTCATCCAGGATCTGCTTCGTGTAATCGGCTTCACCCACCGATACGCCACCGCTGGAAATCACCAGATCGGCAAACGCATTGGCTTCTTCGAAGGCTTTACGCAGCGCCAGGGGATTATCGCGAATAATGCCTAAATCCAGGACGGTACAGCCCAGTTGTTCCAGCATCAGGCGCACAGCGAAACGGTTGGTATCGTAAATCTGCCCCTCCTGCAAAGGCGTTCCCACCGGTTGCAGTTCATCGCCGGTGGAGAATACGGCGACTTTCAGCGGTTTCCAGACCTTGACGTGGGTGACGCCCAGTGAGGCCAGCAGCGGTAATTCTGCCGCACCGAGCCGTACACCGGCAGGCAGCACGCTGTCGCCCTGTTTAATGTCGTCTCCGGTCAGGCGGATATTCTGGCCTTTTTGCGCTGTTGCAGTGAAACGTACTCCTGCATCTGAAACTTCAGCCTGTTCCTGCATGATTACTGCATCGGCACCGGCGGGAACTGGCGCACCGGTCATGATGCGGATACAGGTTCCGGCAGGCCATTCGCCATGAAAAGGCGCACCGGCAAAGGCTTTGCCCGCGACCGGGAACACCGCGCCGTCGTGCAAGTCTGTGCAACGTACGGCATAGCCATCCATTGCGGAGTTATCAAAAGGTGGCACAAAAACCGGTGAAAGCACCGGTGCGGCGGTTATGCGGCCTGCGGCGCCAGCAAGTGGCAGGGATTCGGCCTCCTGACTTGTTTTAGGCGGTACACAGTCGTGCATTTTATCCAGCGCTTCGTCAAGTGAGATCAGACCGGCAGTATTGAATTCCATAAAAAATCCTTAGTCATTCGTCCCGGCGTAGCAGGTATTTTCAGCGGTGCCGGGCAGGGAAATGGAGCATGCGCATAGTATGACAGAGAAACGCAGCGAACCAAAAAGCGCCGAAGGCGTAAAAATTCTGCGCGGATTCCTGAAAAATTGAGATCGATCCCAAAATTAACAATGTAACGCAGGTATTATAGTTACCGTTATTTGTGACCTTCGTCACATAACTGTCATATAAACAGGAATAACCGGTGCTTAAAAAAAATCGCCATCAGGCCATCCTTCAGTTGGTTGAACAACATGAAGTGCTACAGGTAAGCGAACTGGCACAATCGCTGGATGTAAGTCTCGAAACGATCAGACGCGATCTGAGTGAAATGCAGGACAAAGGATTGATTTTGCGCCGCCACGGACGTGCGCGTCGTCTGGCCGCTCAGCCTGAAACATCCTGGCTAAACAGTTTGCAGCGTTGCCCGCAGCTTTAAACGCAGCAACGAAATAAGAAAAGGGAAGGCTTTGATGCCTTCCCTTTTTTATGCGTGTGATTCAGAGACCTGAATTAAAAACGCCCCTGGATCCCAATATGGCCGACGTAGCCTTCCATATCGCCGTCAAACCCTTTGACGTATTTCACATCAGCATACACCGAGG
>NZ_JBFUHK010000043.1:0-33789 GCF_056402435.1 Rahnella sp. P4_A8
TGTAAAAGGTGGTGGTTTTACCTGCACCGTTTGGCCCTAATAACCCGACGATTTCACCCGAGTTGACCATCAGACTGACATCTTCAACGACCTTACGGCCTTTGTATGCCTTTGCCAGATTCTCTGCGATTAATTTAGCCATAAAATATCAGTTACTCTTTTTGGTCGGCTGGCCGCCCGCTGCAGGCGTTTTTTGTTGCAGCTGCGAAGGTACCAGAACGGTCGTCACACGGTTACCTTTATCACTAAAGGCTTCCATTTGCTGTTTCTGTACCAGATAGGTAATACGGTCGCCTTTCACATTGCTGTCCAGTTGCTCAAGGTAAGCGTTGCCGGTCAGCGTGACGAGGTCATTTTCCACTTCGTAGCGGACTTTCTGTGCATGGCCTTTAATCGGCTTACCGTTATCCTGCATCTGGTAGAACGTCACCGGGTTGCCGTAACCTTCTACCACTTCTTTACCGGAAACCCCCTGCGGGCGGATGACGACCACTTTGTCGGCTTTAACCTGGATCGTACCCTGATTGACGACCACATTGCCGGTAAAGGTCGCGGTATTGGTATTGACGTCGAGCGCCTGGTTTGCTGAATCAATGGTGATCGGTTTCGTTGTATCGTCTTTTAAGGCAAATGCCGGAACGCTGACGGCTAACAATGAGCTGACGATCAGGAGATCACGGATTTTATTTTTTGCTTTGAATTTCATAAGAGGTCGTTACCTTTTCGATCAGCTCTGCTGTTTTGTCACGCAGATTACCACGCATTTTCATGCCGTTAGATGTAAAACCTGTACCATACAACGTCACTTCATCGTCTGAGGCAACGTCCTGTGTCGTCAGGTTAACCCGTGCATTGTCCGTTTTGATTCTTTGCAGCTGTGATGTCTCAGGTGTCAGGCTGTCTGCCTGCACATGCCCATAAAGATAGAGCATTTTATCCTGAGTCAGTTTCGCTTTATCAGAACGCAATACCCAGGTGGCTACTTTGTTCTTGTCATACATGGTCGCGACCGGATTGGTAAACCATGACACCTGATCAGCGGTGTAATATTTTACCTGGTCTGAAACCAGTTTATACGTCAGGCTGCCCATCGGGTCATACACCATCGTAACGGTGTGGGACGTCTGGTAAGTCGGATCCTGATCATTGACCGCTTGCGGAACATCATCGCTGTTGTCAGATAATGACCAGCCAATCAGCACCAGAACGATGGCAGTCAGCGCCAGAATAATCCAAAGTTTTGCTTTACTCATATCGACAGCCCTTTGGCGTCCTCCAGCTTACCCTGCGCCAGCAGAATCAAATCACACAGTTCGCGTACTGCACCACGTCCACCCGCAATACGGGTAACATAATGCGCTTTCGGTAACAGAACAGGATGTGCATCCTGAACCGCGACAGAGAGACCCACTTCGGCCATCACCGGCCAGTCAATCAGGTCATCACCAATGTACGCCACTTCTTCGGCCCGCAGAGACAGTGTATCTAACAGTTCGCGGAAGGCCAAAAGCTTATCAGATTGCCCCTGATACAAGTGGCGTATGCCCAGAGTTTTAGCGCGATCTTCCAGTAATTTCGCATTGCGGCCTGTAATAATCGCGACTTCGATATCGGATGTCAGCAGGCAGCGGATACCGTAACCGTCGCGAACGTTGAAACTTTTCAGCTCTTCTCCCTGATTTCCCATATAGATCAGGCCATCAGACATAACGCCATCGACATCGCAAATCAGCAGGCGGATTGCTTTTGCCCGTTCAAGCACTTGCGCACTGACCGGACCGTAGCAGGTTTCCACCAGGGCTGCGCTATTACTCATTCAGGGAATTCCTCAATTAAACTACGCCAGCGCGCAGCATATCGTGCATATGTAACACACCCAGCAACTGGTCACCATCAGCAACCATCACGCAAGTGATGTGTTTGTCCTGCATTAAATTCAGCGCATCAACCGCCAGCAGTGAAGGACGCACGCGGATACCGCCTGTCGTCATCACATCCGCAATCGATGCCGTATTGATGTTGACGCCCATATCAAAGATGCGTCGTAAATCCCCATCGGTAAAGATCCCTTCGATTTTCATCAAATCGTTGCAGATAACCGTCATGCCCAGATTTTTTCGGGTGATTTCCAGCAACGCATCCCGCAACGAAGCTTCACGGCTGACGTGCGGAATTTCATCCCCGGTGTGCATGATATCGCTGACGCGCAGTAACAGCTTGCGACCCAGTGCTCCGCCAGGGTGTGACAGGGCGAAATCTTCCGGTGTGAAGCCGCGTGCTTCAAGCAGTGCGACGGCCAGTGCATCGCCCATCACCAGCACTGCCGTGGTGCTGCTGGTCGGTGCCAGACCCAGCGGGCAGGCTTCTTTGGGCACTTTTACACAAAGGTGAACATCTGCCGCTTTCCCCATCGTGCTTTCGGGGTTAGACGTCATGCAGATAAGCGTAATGCTCAGGCGTTTGAGTACCGGTATCAGCCCCAGAATTTCATGGGCTTCGCCGGAGTTGGAAATCAGAATGACGACATCCTGCTTCGATACCATGCCCAGATCACCGTGGCTGGCTTCGCCGGGATGCACAAAGAATGCCGGTGTGCCCGTACTGGCAAAGGTGGCGGCCATCTTACGGCCGATATGACCAGATTTGCCCATGCCCATGACGACGACTTTGCCATTGCAGGCGAAGATTTTTTCGCAGGCGCGGGTAAAATCACCGTTAATGTATTGATCTAACTGCTCAAGTCCTTCACGTTCTGTTTTCAGCACATCATGTCCGACGGCCTGAAAATCAAAACCGGGGGCGAAGGTATCGTTAGCCATAGTGGGTTCCTGACAGAGTTCAGAAGGCAATGCTGCCCGGTAATAGAAACAGCACGGCCATATAAGCGATAAATCCACACAGCAGTAATGCACCGGCTAAATGTCCGATACGGTGTTTACGCATCAGGCATAGTCCGGAAAGCACCACGCTGACCGCCAGCATGACCCAATAATCGCGATGAAACGCGTCTGGGTTGAACGAACCTGGTGCTACCAGCGCGGGTAATCCCAGCACCAGGCAGGTATTAAAAATGTTTGCGCCGATAATATTACCCAGCGCGATGTCATCTTCGCCTTTGATAGCGCCGGCGATAAAGGTCGCCAGTTCTGGCAGACTGGTACCGATAGCAATCACCGTCAGGCCAATCACCAGTTCACTGACACCCAGATAACGCGCGATGACAGTGCTGTTATCAACGATCATGCCCGACGCCAGCGGCATGATGATAAAGCCCAGTGCCAGCCACAAAAATGCGACCGTATTGCTACTGTCTTGCGGAAGTTCGGACATTTGCTCGTAGGTCAGCGTATCCAGCCCCTCTTTTTCGGCGGCCCGGGCGATTTTTATCATCAGCATCATGAACACGCCTGCGCTGGCCAGTAGCAAAACACCATCAAACCGGCTGAGTTCGCCGTCGCTTAACAGAAAACCACACAGTGCGGTGACCAGTAACAATAATGGGAGCTCGCGGCGTAATATATCAGAACGAACGGAAAGTGGATGAATCAGGGCGGCACCGCCCAAAATCAGAAGAATATTAATGATATTCGAACCAATTGCGTTTCCGACGGCCAAATCCATCTGATCGTTGATGGCGGCGGTGGTGGAAACCACCAGTTCAGGAAGGGATATTCCGACGCCGACGACAGTCATACCAATCACCAGCGGGGAGATGCCCATCGAGCGTGCCAGCACTGCGGCTCCGTACACCAGACGATCAGCGGCGTAAACTAACAGTAACAAGCCGACAATCATCAGTACGATAGCGAGAAGCATGAAACATCCTTTATTGGGTATAATGCGAGGTTCGTTGCCCTGGCGGGCAGGCGATTCCTTCGTCAACATGAGCTAAGGCGACATTTTGTCTGAAAATGATGCCTGCGGGTTCCTGTATGTTAGACGATGAAGGCTTTTATTTTAAAATGGTAATTCGTTGATTTTGACCGTCTGAGGCAGAAAAGTAAATCGATGGCAACTTTGGTAACGAAACCGGGGTAAGTTTTTGTAAAAATACCAAAGTTATACGATACCTTGTGCGTGTCAGACGTATTCTTAGCGAAAGCATTCCGAAGGGAAAAACTGAATGAGTCAAAGCGAATCGAATCTGGTTGAGATCAAAGGCATGAGTTTTGTGCGCGGCGATCGTCCCATTTTCGAAGAGATAAATATGACCGTGCCGCGTGGCAAAGTCACTGCAATCATGGGGCCTTCGGGGATCGGTAAAACCACCTTGCTGCGTCTGATTGGCGGACAACTTGCGCCCGACAGCGGCGAAATCTGGTTCGACGGCGATAACATTCCGACGTTGTCCCGTCGCAAATTGTACGAATCGCGCAAGAAAATGAGTATGTTGTTTCAGTCCGGTGCATTGTTTACTGACCTGACTGTGTTCGAAAATGTGGCGTTCCCGCTGCGTGAACACAGCAAATTACCGGAAGAATTACTGCGCAGTACGGTGACCATGAAACTGGAAGCAGTCGGGTTACGCGGTGCCGGTGACCTGATGCCTGCTGAATTGTCTGGCGGTATGGCAAGACGTGTCGCACTGGCTCGTGCGATTGCCCTCGACCCTGAACTGATCATGTTCGATGAGCCTTTTGTGGGACAGGATCCGATCACCATGGGCGTCCTGGTTAAACTCATTGATGAACTGAACCATGCGCTGGGTGTGACGTGCATCGTGGTTTCTCATGACGTTCCTGAAGTGCTAAGTATTGCTGATTACGCTTATATTGTGGCCGCGCAGCATGTGATTGCCGAAGGCACACCTGAGGAGCTGCAAAATAATCCTGATCCGCGTGTTCGTCAGTTCCTTGACGGTATTGCCGATGGACCGGTGCCTTTCCGTTTCCCTGCCGGTGATTACAAAACCGAGCTGCTCGGATGATGGAGTTCCCTATTCATGTTAATTAAGGCGTTAGCCTCAGTCGGGCGCCGCGGGATAAACACCTGTGCGTCTTTTGGCCGCGCCGGTCTGATGCTCTTTCGGGCATTGGTCGGTAAGCCGCAATTTGCCAAGCAGTGGCCGCTGTTGATCAAGCAGCTTTACAGCGTTGGTGTACTTTCCCTGCTGATTATCCTCGTTTCCGGCTTGTTTATCGGCATGGTGCTTGGTTTGCAGGGATATCTGATTTTAACCACCTACAGCGCTGAGGCCAGCCTCGGCATGATGGTGGCGCTCTCTTTACTGCGCGAACTTGGACCGGTGGTGACTGCTCTGCTGTTCGCCGGCCGAGCGGGTTCCGCGCTGACCGCCGAACTGGGGTTGATGAAAGCCACTGAGCAAATTTCCAGCCTGGAGATGATGGCTATCGATCCGCTGCGCCGCGTTGTTGCACCGCGTTTCTGGGCCGGTCTGATTTCCATGCCTTTGTTGACGGCGATTTTCGTTGCCGTGGGGGTTTGGGGAGGTTCGCTGGTGGGTGTGGACTGGAAAGGCATCGACAGCGGTTTCTTCTGGTCAGCGATGCAAACCGCGGTAGACTGGCGGACTGATTTACTTAACTGCCTGATTAAAAGCCTTGTTTTCGCTATCACTGTGACCTGGATTGCGTTGTTCAATGGCTATGATGCGATACCGACGTCCGAAGGGATTAGCCGGGCAACGACACGTACTGTGGTGCATTCGTCACTGGCGGTGCTGGGATTGGATTTTGTGCTGACAGCACTGATGTTTGGAAATTAAACCATGCAAACGAAAAAGAGTGAAATCTGGGTAGGCGCGTTTTTAATCATCGCATTGATTGCGGTGATCTTCCTGTGTCTTAAAGTGGCCGACATCCGTTCCATCGGCTCCGACCCGACTTACCGTATTTCTGCGGACTTCGACAATATAGGCGGCCTGAAAAGCGGTTCGCCGGTCAAAGTCGGTGGCGTGGTTATCGGCCGCGTCAGCAGCATAACGCTTGATAAAAACTATTCCCCACGTGTCGAAATGGATATCGACCAGAAATACAACCAGATCCCGAGCACCAGTACGCTGGCGATCCGCACGTCTGGTTTGCTGGGCGAACAATTCCTGGCGTTGAATATTGGTTTTGAAGACCCTGAAATGGGAACGACTATCCTTAAAAACGGCGGCGTTATTCAGGACACTAAATCAGCGATGGTTCTCGAAGACCTGATTGGCCAGTTCCTTTATAAGAGTGGCGACGGCAAGGCTGACCCTGACGCAACGGCGGCTCCTGCTGCGCCTGAAGGGAATGCTGCACCTGCACCTGACGCTAATACGGCGCCACAGCCGGCTGCCCATTAAGAATTTGCCATTACGGATTCTCCATAAAAGAGGAAATAAGTATGTTTAAACGTTTAGTGATCGCTGCACTGTTGGTGGTTATGGCTCCGCTGGCGAATGCTGCTGTGGACAAGACCAATCCTTACAGCGTGATGAATGAAGCAGCGAACAAAACCTTCACCCGCCTCAAAACCGAACAGCCGAAAATCAAGCAGGATCCTAACTATCTGCGCCAGATCGTTCGTGAAGAATTGCTGCCGTATGTGCAGGTCAAATACGCCGGCGCGCTGGTATTAGGCCGCTATTATCAACAGGCGACACCTGCACAGCGCGAGGCTTATTTCGCGGCGTTCTCTGACTATCTGCAACAGGCTTACGGTCAGGCGCTGGCGATGTACAACGGCCAGAGCTACACGGTGCAACCAGAGCAGTCCTACGCGGATAAAGATATCATTGCTATCCGTGTCACCATTACCGATCCGAATGGTCGTCCTCCGGTTCGTCTGGATTTCCAGTGGCGTAAAAACAGCCGCACAGGCGAATGGCAGGCATATGACATGATCGCCGAAGGCGTCAGCATGATTTCGACCAAACAGAACGAGTGGGCAGATATCTTGCGCCAGAAAGGTATCGAGGGTCTGACAGCGCGTCTGAAACAAGCCGCTGCTCAGCCGATCACGCTGGATAAACAACAATGAGTGAAGCCCTGCGCTGGGAATCGCAGCCGCCGCGACTGATGTTGCACGGTGAGTTAGATCGCGAAACGCTGGTGGCATTCTGGGATATGCGCAGAAAGCTGATGTCCGGCGTGACCTGTCTGGATGTTTCCGGGCTGGAGCGTGTGGATTCTTCCGGTCTGGCTTTCCTGGTGCATTTACGCGAGGAAGCCCGTCAGCAGGGGATTACGCTGACGATTGCGGGCATCACCGACAGGCTGAGAACACTGATTACCTTGTATAACCTTCAGGACATTATTCCGTCGGACACTACGGGCTGCTCTGTTGAATAAATATATGAGCAGTTCCCGTGAGTTAGGCTGCGGGATGTGAATAATTGACTGAATGTCCGTAAAGCCCCTGTGCGAAACTCTTCGTCAGGGGCTTTTTCGTGGTTTAAGAATTGCGCCGATCCCTATAAGATATCGGGCTGTTATGATTCTTCAGAAGAATAGATCCCTATGGAAACGAGTGAAATTAAAGACGTGCTGATGAACGCATTGGCACTGGACGAAGCCCACATTACTGGCGATGGCAGTCATTTTCAGGCCATTGTCGTTGGTGCGATGTTTGATGGCATGAGCCGCGTGAAAAAACAGCAGACCGTTTACGCACCGCTGATGGAATACATCGCCGACAATCGAATTCACGCACTGTCTATTAAGGCTTATACCCCTGAAGAATGGGCGCGTGACCGTAAACTGAGCGGTTTATAAGACTGCCGGAGTTCCGGCAGCTTCCTCGTATTTGACCTGTCGTTTTAATGAATAGAGAGCAGTCATAATGGATAAATTTCGTGTACAGGGTGGGACTCGCCTGAGCGGTGAAGTCACTATCTCTGGTGCAAAAAATGCAGCACTTCCTATTTTGTTTGCCGCACTGCTTGCTGAAGAACCTGTTGAACTCCAGAACGTTCCTCATCTGAAAGATATCGATACCACCATCAAACTGCTGAGCCAGCTGGGCACCAAAATAGAACGCAACGGTTCTGTTTTCGTTGACGCCAGTGCGGTGAATGAGTTTTGTGCGCCGTATGACCTGGTGAAAACCATGCGCGCTTCTATCTGGGCTCTTGGCCCGCTGGTGGCGCGTTTTGGTCGCGGTGAAGTCTCCCTGCCGGGCGGCTGTGCTATCGGCGCACGTCCTGTTGACCTGCATATTACCGGTCTGGAACAGCTGGGCGCGACCATTGTGCTGGAAGAAGGTTATGTGAAAGCCTCTGTCGATGGCCGCCTGAAAGGTGCGCACATCGTGATGGATAAAGTCAGCGTGGGTGCGACCGTTACCATCATGAGCGCAGCGACATTGGCTGAAGGCACCACCATTATTGAAAACGCCGCGCGTGAGCCGGAAATCGTCGATACTGCGAATTTCCTGAATACGCTGGGTGCGAAAATTACCGGTGCGGGTACGGATAAAATCACCATCGAAGGCGTTGCACGTCTGGGTGGCGGTGTTTACCGTGTGGTCCCCGATCGTATCGAAACCGGCACCTTCCTGGTGGCGGCCGCGATTTCCGGTGGCAAGATTACCTGTCGCGAAGCCCGTCCTGATACGCTGGATGCTGTACTGGCAAAACTGCGTGAAGCCGGTGCCGATATCGAAGTGGGCGAAGACTGGATCAGTCTCGACATGCATGGTAAACGGGCTAAAGCCGTCACCTTCCGCACCGCACCGCATCCGGGCTTCCCGACTGACATGCAGGCGCAGTTCAGCTTGCTGAATCTGGTGGCAGAGGGTACCGGTGTGATCACCGAAACCATCTTCGAAAACCGTTTCATGCACATTCCTGAACTGATCCGTATGGGCGCACATGCTGAAATCGAAGGCAGCACCCTGATTTGCCATGGCGTTGAAAAACTGTCTGGCGCTCAGGTGATGGCGACCGATTTACGTGCGTCTGCGAGTCTGGTTCTGGCGGGTTGTATTGCCGAGGGTGTGACCGTGGTTGACCGTATTTATCACATCGATCGTGGCTATGAGCGTATCGAAGATAAATTGCGTCAGCTGGGTGCGAAAATTGAGCGCTTCAACGGCGAATGATTCGTAGCTCTTGATGCAATAAAAAAGCCGGAAGGGGAAACCTTTCCGGCTTTTTCGTTGCTGTCTTCAGCGATCGTCAGTGATCAGGATATTCCTGCACGGTCACCTGCAAGGTCAGCTTCTGACCGTCACGCATAATCTCCACCGGAATGACCGTACCCGGACGAACCTCTGCGACCTGATCCATTGTCTCGATAGCGGAAACAGCCGGTTTGTTGTTGACGTTAACGATCACGTCTCTGACCTGCATGCCTGCATTAGCCGCCGGGCCATTGGGTGTGACTTCATTCACCACAATCCCCTGAATATGATCCAGTCCGCTATTCGGCCCGTGCAGAGGGGAAACCTCGCGCCCGCTGATTCCGATATACCCGCGAATAACCCGGCCATCGCGAATCAGCTTGCCCATGACTTTTGTCGCCAGTGCGGTCGGGATGGCAAAGCCGATACCTTCCGGTGTGGCGCCGTCATTACTTTGGTCAAAGGACAGTGTATTAATCCCCATCAGCTCACCCAGCGAATTCACCAGTGCACCGCCGGAGTTACCCTGGTTAATCGATGCATCGGTTTGCAGAAAGTTCTGGCGGCCTGACGGGCTGAGGCCAATACGACCAGTGGCGCTGATAATACCCTGCGTGACTGTCTGACCGAGGTTATATGGGTTACCAATTGCCATCACGACATCACCGACATGCGGGGCGCGATGTGGATTAATCGGGATCACCGGCAGATTTCCGGCGTTGATTTTCAGTACGGCCAGGTCAGTCAGGCTGTCAGAGCCGACCAGCAAGGCTTCAAATACGCGGCCATCCTGCAATGCGACGATGATCTGATCGGCATTATTGATTACGTGCTTGTTGGTGAGGATATAACCATTGTCGTTCATGATCACACCGGAACCCAGTGTGCGGATGGCCAGTTCGTTCTGTGAACTGTTACCCATGTTGCGGTTATAAACGTTCACCACTGCCGGAGCAGCGTGGCGGACGCCTGAGTTATAGCTGACCGGTTCTTCGCTGTTTTGGGTGAAGTTTCGGTCAAACAGCGGTTCTGTGATGTTTTTACGCAACATAGGTACCGCCGCCAGCAAAATGCCAGCAACAATCAGGCCGATAACAGCGGATCTCAATAGCTTAACAAACATGGGTATATGGGATGCGAGATAAAAAGTGAGGGAAGAATAGCATGAGTTAATCGGACGCAGCAGCACCTGCGTCCGATTTTCAACGCTTTACGGCATGAATAAGTAGATATTTTGCCCTTTACGCAAGATGCTCAGCGCGATCAGGTCAGGTTTGCTTTCCAGTATTTTGCGGAAAGCGGCCAGATTTTCGAGCGGTTCGCGGTTTACACCGATAATCACATCGTCTTTTTCCAGACCGATTTGGTCAGCGGGCGTCCCTTTTTTCACGTCATCGACATGCACGCCTTTGGCGTTTTTATCCGCCGGATCGCTGAGCGTCACACCCTGTAATGCCGGGTTGAGTTTCTCAATGCTGACTTCCACGGCCGGGCTTTTATCCAGCGTGACGTTCACAGTCATCGGTTTACCATCGCGCAGCAAACCAATCTGCATGGTGACGCCCGGACCTGCGGTGCCCACTTTCGCGCGTAACTCAGCAAAGCTGCTCAGCGTTTTCCCCTGCAGGGTAATCAGTACGTCGCCCGGTTTAATACCGGCTTTCGCCGCTGCAGAATCCGGCAATACTTCATTGACGAAAGCGCCGCGCTGGCTGTCAAGTCTGAATGCCTGCGCCAGTTCCGGCGTCATTTCACTGCCTCGGATCCCCAGCAGGCCGCGTTTCACTTCACCGAACTCAATCAGCTGATGGCTGAGATTCTTCGCCATGTTCGCCGGGATAGCAAAACCGATACCGACGCTGCCACCCTGAGAGGAAATGATGGCGGTGTTAATACCAATCAGTTCACCTTTCAGATCGAGCAATGCGCCCCCGGAGTTACCGCGGTTAATCGACGCATCGGTCTGAATAAAGTTTTCCAGCCCCTCGAGATTCAGGCCGCTGCGACCAAGCGCAGAAACAATGCCGGATGTCACCGTCTGGCCAAGCCCAAACGGATTGCCAACGGCGACGGCAAAATCACCGACACGCAGGTTGTCGGAATCCGCCATCGTAATTTGTGTCAGATTTTTAGCATCAATCAGCTGGATCACCGCAATATCGGACTGATCGTCTTTGCCGATGAGCCTGGCTTTATATTCACGGCCATCGTTGAGCTGAACGTTGATTTTATCCGCATTATTCACCACGTGGTTGTTGGTGAGCACATAGCCTTTGGCGGCATCAATAATAACGCCTGAACCCAGCCCTTCAAAAGGCTGTRGCCCCTGATTGGGTTCCGGGTCCTGCTGACCGAAGAAGAATTTGTATTCCGGTGGGACATCCGCACTGGGTGGCTGGGTACCTGAAACCTGAACGCCCACGACTGCGGGCAATACTTTTTCCAGCATAGGTGCCAGACTTGGCAAAGGTTGTCCCTGAACTTCCGTAGGTAAAGCGGCATTCGCCATAGGCGCAGAAGCGAAAGTTAATTCAAGGCTAACAGCTAACACACTGAGCAAAAATGACTTTTTCTTCATCACGATAACTCTCTCGCTTTCTGTAATGGACGTCAGTTATGGACAATAGAACAGTGATTCACAGCACGGGAAGGGTCTGGAGAACGGCACATGCACGGGACATATGCCGTAAATACGCCTGCATAACGATTGTTATGCAGGTCAGGGGCGTCTGTTATTTACGAACCGGACGCTCACCACGCAGCAGACCGGACGCGCCATCAGAATAATCGCGTGGCATTTGCACCGGTACCTGATCGTTATCGGCCTCGGAGCCGGTCAGGCGGTAGTTGAACGGATTATCTTGCTCGGGCATATCGGGCAGCAAATTGTTGGAGCTTTTAGCCATGTGCTGATACAGCTGACGGTAATCAGTCGCCATGTTATCCAGCAACTCTGCGCTGCGGGCAAAATGGCCCACCAGTTCCTGACGGTATTCGTCGAGTTCGGCTTTGCTTTTCTCCAGTTCGTTTTTCATGACTTGTTGATCACGTAATTTACGATTACCAAAGCGCATCGCTACCGCACCAATCGCGATACCGACCACTAATCCAATGAGTGCATACTCCCAGGTCATAATGACTCCTATTTTGACTTCGTTGTCCCGCAGGGCTTTTTCACGTAACTTTTATGACTTAACTTCTTTACACAATGGTTTTAACGTAATTGTTACACGCATTTGTCATGCAATATCTCCACTATAACCGTTAACCTTGCCAGAGTGGAATCCTGCGGGGAAAATCACTGCTATCTGTTGGTTTTTTCATACACAGACAGCCGGGAAAAGCGGCGAACCCACGGCAAAAAAGCGGCTAAACGACGTGAAAAACATAAAAATTTTTTCTCAGGGACGTTAACAAAGATGCAATCTCAATCACCCCTTTTCCTTTATCAGAACGCTGTGGATGCCGGTGAATTCCAGGCGGATGCTGTTCAGAAACAGGCTGTCGCACAGCTTGATGTGATTTATCAGGCACTTTCCGCGCAGCCCGCAACAATGCCTCAGACCACCGGTCGTGGAGGGTTGCTGGGCCGTTTGTTTGCAAAATCTCCGCCGAAAACCCCTTCGCGACCAGTACAGGGACTGTATATGTGGGGCGGCGTGGGGCGCGGTAAAACCTGGCTGATGGATTTGTTTTTCCACAGCCTGCCCGGTGAACGTAAGCTTCGCCTGCATTTTCACCGCTTTATGTTGCGTGTCCATGAAGAACTGACGGAGCTTCAGGGGCAGGAAGATCCGCTGGAAGTGATTGCTGACCGCTTCAAAGCGGAAACGGACGCACTGTGTTTCGACGAGTTTTTTGTTTCGGATATTACCGATGCGATGTTGCTGGCAACGTTGCTGCAGGCGCTGTTTGCCCGCGGTATCACCCTGATTGCGACGTCGAACATTCCGCCTGATTTGCTGTACCGCAACGGTCTGCAACGCGCGCGGTTCCTGCCGGCCATTGATCTGATTAAAGAATATTGCGATGTGCTGAATGTGGATGCCGGCATTGATTACCGTCTGCGTACGCTGACACAAGCCAATTTGTGGTTATCGCCTGTTGGCCCTGATACGAGTGACGCGATGCATTCCATGCTGGGCAAACTGACCGGCAATCACAGTGGCGCGGAGGCAGGCGAAAGACCCGTACTTGAAGTGAATCATCGTCCGCTGCAGGCCATTGCTGCCGTTGACGGCGTGCTGGCGGTGGAATTTCATACCTTATGTGAAGAGGCGCGCAGCCAGCTCGATTATATTGCGCTGTCGAAAATCTATCACAGTGTACTGCTGCATAATGTGCCGGTGATGGGCGCAGACAGTGAGAACGCTGCGCGGCGTTTTCTGGCGCTGGTCGATGAATTCTATGAGCGCCATGTAAAACTGGTGATTTCCGCAGCGGTGCCGATGTTTGAGATTTATCAGGGGGAACGGCTGAAATTCGAATATCAGCGTTGTCTCTCGCGTCTGCAGGAGATGCAGAGTGAGGAATACCTCAGGCGGCCGCATCTGCCGTGATTTTAATTGATTATTATTTGCTCAGCCTGTGGTATAAAAAGGCGCAGTAAAGCCTGCATGGCGAACCCTCAGAAGACGTTGAGGTAAATCTTCCTTTTTGTCGAAAAAGGGTTCGATCTTTGCGGGAGACTTCTCTATAATCTTGCGACCCCACGTTACTACAAAGTTTTTTTCCCGAAACTTTATAAGTGCCAGCATTGGCTATTCGAAGGGGTAGGTTTGCTGGACGATGGTCGTGTGAACCTCAAATACTTATTTTATAAACAAGTAAGCGTTCGGGTGTTCGCCAACGTGTAACTTTAATTGGGTAAGCTTTTAATGAAAACTTTTACAGCTAAACCGGAAACCGTACAACGTGACTGGTTCGTAGTTGACGCTACCGGCAAGACCTTAGGTCGCCTGGCCACTGAACTGGCTCGCCGTCTGCGTGGCAAACATAAAGCGGAATACACTCCGCACGTTGATACTGGTGATTACATCATCGTTCTGAACGCAGAAAAAGTTGCTGTTACTGGCAACAAGCGTAACGACAAGATTTATTACCATCACACCGGCCACATCGGTGGTATCAAGCAAGCGACCTTTGAAGAGATGATCGCTCGCCGTCCTGAACGCGTGATCGAGCTCGCGGTTAAAGGCATGTTGCCAAAGGGCCCGTTGGGTCGTGCAATGTACCGTAAAATGAAAGTTTACGCGGGTAACGAGCACACTCATGCGGCGCAACAACCGCAAGTTCTTGACATTTAATTCGGGATTATAGGCAATGGCTGAAAATCAATACTACGGCACTGGTCGCCGCAAAAGCTCCGCCGCTCGTGTTTTCATCAAACCGGGTAGTGGTAACATCGTAATTAACCAGCGTAGCCTGGAACAGTACTTTGGTCGTGAAACTGCCCGCATGGTAGTTCGTCAACCACTGGAACTGGTCGACATGGTTGAGAAATTCGACCTGTACATCACCGTTAAAGGTGGTGGTATCTCCGGTCAAGCTGGTGCTATCCGTCACGGTATTACCCGTGCACTGATGGAATATGACGAAAATCTTCGTGGCGAACTGCGTAAAGCTGGCTTCGTTACTCGTGATGCTCGTCAGGTTGAACGTAAGAAAGTCGGTCTGCGTAAAGCACGTCGTCGTCCTCAGTTCTCCAAGCGTTAATTTTCTGCTGCTATTGCAGCACAGTGCTTCGGCACGAAAATCAGCGTCAAAAACCCGGTGTTTCACCGGGTTTTTTTATGCCTTTTGTTCCGTAATTGCAGGGGAAATGATCTCCTGACACACAATTCCCCATGAAATCGTCTCACCGTCCCCCACAGCCTGCGTAAAATCTGGTAAACTATCACACACTTTTGTGCCTGTTCGCCGAGCAGTTGACGTTGCCGCGCTTCCTGGCTGGGTTCGCCTTGCCGATGGTTGTCTATGAAACTACGGGACAAAAACTGCAGGCTGGCGATAACTCGCTGTAATATTCTAGATAAACTTGGAGGTTTTCATGGCTGTCGCTGCCAACAAACGTTCGGTAATGACGCTGTTTTCCGGCCCGACCGACATTTTTAGCCATCAGGTACGTATCGTACTGGCGGAAAAAGGTGTCAGTGTCGAGATCGAGCAGGTTGAGATGGATCACCTGCCGCAGGATCTTATTGACCTCAACCCTTACCGCACTGTACCGACACTGGTTGATCGTGAGCTGACCCTGTTTGAATCCCGCATCATCATGGAATATCTTGATGAGCGCTTCCCGCATCCGCCGCTGATGCCGGTTTATCCGGTTGCCCGTGGCGAGAGCCGTCTGATGATGCACCGCATCGAAAACGACTGGTATTCGCTGATGCGTCAAATCGAGCAAGGTTCTGCGACTGAAGCGGACGCTGCACGTAAGCAACTGCGTGAAGAGCTGCTGGCGATTGCGCCAATCTTCTCGTACATGCCTTATTTCAAAAGCGAAGAGTTCAGTCTGGTCGATTGCTACCTGGCTCCGCTGTTGTGGCGTTTGCCAGAGCTGGGCATTGAATTGTCAGGTACCGGTTCGAAAGAGCTGAAAGGCTACATGACCCGCGTCTTCGAACGTGATGCTTTCCTGGCTTCCCTGACCGAAGCAGAGCGCGAAATGCGTTTGCATACCCGAGGTTAAGGTATGGAGATGACCGACATGTCTCCGCGTCGCCCCTATCTGCTGCGGGCTTTTTATGACTGGTTGCTGGACAACCAGTTAACCCCGCATCTGGTGGTTGACGTGACGATGCCTGGCGTGATGGTGCCGATGGAGTTTGCGCGTGACGGACAAATTGTTCTGAACGTTGCGCCGCGTGCTGTCGGCAATCTCGAACTGGGTAATGATGACGTACGCTTTAACGCCCGTTTTGGTGGCGTACCGCGTAACGTGTTTGTACCGATTGCTGCTGTTCTGGCAATTTATGCCCGTGAAAACGGTGCCGGTACCATGTTCGAACCTGAACCTGCTTATGAAGCCGAAGGTGCCTTTGACGGTGACCTGAGCGCTGATGAGCCGACAGAACCGACCATGTCAGTCATTGATGGTGATTTGCCGGATGTGGCTGAAGAAGATCCGGATGATGAGCCGCCGACGCCGCCTCGCGGTGGTCGCCCGGCATTGCGTGTTGTGAAATAACAACCCGCTCAATCCGGCTTCATGCTTAAACCCTGCGTTGTTACGTGGGGTTTTTTATTGCCTTAAATACGCCGTCGCCACTTTTTGCCAGTGCAGATTGCGTACGATTAAAAAACAACGGGGCTGCCATCGCTGGCAGCCCCGTTTTGATGCCCCGTCGGATCAGACTTCGAGGAAGTTCATGATGCCTTCTGCGGCCTTGCGGCCTTCAGCAATCGCTGTCACCACCAGATCAGAACCGCGAACTGCATCGCCACCCGCGAAGATTTTCGGATTGCTGGTCTGGAAGGCGTTGTCGCTGCCTTCAGGGGCAACGATGCGTCCCTGAGAGTCCAGCTCAACGTCATGGGCTGCCAGCCATTCCATTTTGTGAGGGCGGAAACCAAATGCCATCACCACGGCATCAGCTTCCATCACATGTTCGGAACCGGCCACGATTTCTGCACGACGGCGGCCATGTGCATCCGGAGCGCCCAGTTCGGTACGCGCCATACGCACGCCGCATACGCGGCCTGAATCATTCAGCTCGATGCTCAGCGGTTGCAGGTTGAATTTGAAATCCACACCTTCTTCACGCGCATTCTTCACTTCACGACGCGAGCCCGGCATGTTCTCTTCATCACGACGGTACGCACAGGTTACATGGGTTGCGCCCTGACGAATCGAGGTACGCACGCAGTCCATTGCGGTATCACCACCGCCCAGCACCACGACGCGTTTCTTATCCATCGTCACGTAAGGTTCTTCCTGGCTGTCATCGTAGCCCATCAGCTGCTTGGTGTTAGCGATGAGGAATGGCAGGGCATCGTACACGCCCGGCGCATCTTCGTTCGCCAGACCACCGCGCATGGACTGATAGGTGCCAACGCCGAGGAATACAGAATCGTATTCCGCCAGCAGCGCATCAATAGTGATATCTTTGCCGACTTCGGTATTGAGCTGGAATTCGATACCCATCTCAGTGAAGATTTCGCGACGCTTGGTCATCACTGATTTTTCCAGCTTGAAGGCCGGAATACCGAAAGTCAGCAGGCCGCCGATTTCCGGATGGCGATCGTAAACCACCGCTTTCACACCGTTACGGGTCAGGACGTCTGCACAAGCCAGACCTGCCGGGCCTGCGCCGATGATCGCCACGCGTTTGCCGGTTGGCTGCACGTGAGACATATCCGGACGCCAGCCCATCTCGATCGCTTTATCGTTGATGTAGCGTTCGATGTTACCGATGGTCACTGCACCGAACTCATCGTTCAGGGTACAGGAGCCTTCGCACAGTCTGTCCTGCGGACAAACGCGCCCGCAGACTTCCGGCAGGCTGTTAGTCTGATGCGCGAGGTCGGCTGCTTCCATGATGCGACCTTCGTTCGCCAGCTTCAGCCAGTTCGGAATGTAGTTGTGAACCGGGCATTTCCATTCGCAGTAAGGGTTACCGCAGGACAGGCAGCGGTCAGCCTGTGATGCGGCCTGCGTTGCTGAGAACGGCTCGTAAATTTCCACAAACTCAATTTTGCGGATCTTCAGCGCTTTCTTAGGCGGATCAACACGCTGCAGGTCGACAAATTGATAAACGTTTTGACTCATCTTAACCTCTTACTGCGCTTGTACCCGCAGCTCAGCTGCGGAACGACTACGGTGACCCAACAATGCTTTGACATCACTGGACTTCGGTTTTACCAGGGCAAATTTAGGCGCCCATTCCGGCCAGTTCGCCAAAATCTCTTCACCACGGGTCGATGCGGTCAGCTGTACGTGTTCGATGATCAAACCGCGCAGATGCTCTTCATGGATAGCCAGATCGGCTACTTCCAGGACTTCAACCAGTTCCGGGTTAACACGTTTGCGGAATTCGCCATCTTCATCAAGAACATAAGCGAAACCACCGGTCATGCCTGCGCCGAAGTTGACGCCGGTACGGCCCAGCACACAAACAATGCCGCCGGTCATATATTCACAACCGTTATCGCCGATGCCTTCCACCACGGTGATGGCACCGGAGTTACGTACCGCGAAACGCTCACCCGCGCGGCCTGCAGCAAACATTTTGCCGCCGGTTGCGCCATATAAACAGGTGTTACCGATGATGCTGGCTTCGTGACTGCGGAACGCAGAACCAATTGGCGGACGAATGGCAATGCGGCCACCCGCCATACCTTTGCCCACATAGTCGTTCGCGTCGCCGGTCAGCATTAAATCTACGCCGCCTGCGTTCCAGACGCCGAAGCTCTGGCCTGCGGTGCCGTTGAAGTTAATACGCACCGGATCAGCCGCCATGCCCTGATCGCCATGTTTCTCTGCAATCGCACCGGACAACATAGCGCCAACGGAACGGTCAGTGTTGCGGATATCAAAGTAGAACGCTTTGCTCTGTTTTGAATCGATATGCGGCGCGGCCTGTTCCAGGATGTCTTTATTCAGCTGACCCTTGTCGAACGCCGGGTTGCTTTCGGTGCAGTACACCGCTTTGCCTTCATGCGGCGTGGCCGTTGCCAGTATCGCAGAAAGGTCGAGATTGTTTTGCTTGGCGGTGAAACCGTCCAGCTCAGTCAGCAGATCGGTACGACCAATCAGATCTACCAGCTGGCTGACACCCAACTCGGCCATGATTTCACGGGTTTCCTGCGTGATGAACCTGAAGTAGTTCACTACACGTTCCGGCAGTCCGTGATAATGGTTGCGACGCAGTTTTTCATCCTGAGTTGCCACGCCCGTTGCACAGTTGTTCAGGTGGCAAATACGCAGGTATTTACAACCCAGCGCCACCATCGGGCCGGTACCAAAACCGAAGCTTTCTGCACCAAGAATCGCTGCCTTGATGATGTCGAGGCCGGTTTTCAGGCCGCCATCAACCTGCAGACGGATCTTATGACGCAGGCCGTTGGCCACCAGTGCCTGTTGTGTTTCTACCAGGCCCAGTTCCCACGGACAACCGGCATACTTCACCGAAGACAGCGGGCTTGCGCCGGTGCCGCCATCGTAGCCAGCGATAGTGATGAGATCCGCGTAAGCTTTTGCCACGCCAACGGCGATAGTGCCGACGCCCGGTTCAGACACCAGTTTCACCGAAATCATCGCTTTCGGGTTGACCTGTTTCAGGTCGAAAATCAGCTGCGCCAGATCTTCAATGGAATAAATATCGTGGTGCGGCGGTGGAGAAATCAGGGTCACGCCCGGTACGGAATAGCGCAGTTTCGCGATGTACGGCGTCACTTTGTCACCCGGTAACTGGCCGCCTTCGCCTGGTTTTGCACCCTGCGCCACTTTGATCTGGATAACGTCAGCATTGACCAGATACGCCGGGGTTACACCGAAACGACCTGAAGCCACCTGTTTGATACGGGACACTTTATTGGTGCCGTAACGCGCCGGGTCTTCGCCACCTTCGCCGGAGTTAGAACGTCCGCCGATGCTGTTCATCGCTTCGGCCAGAGATTCATGCGCTTCCGGGCTCAGTGCGCCGATAGACATCGCTGCGGTATCGAAACGGGTAAATAAACCTTCCGCCGGTTCAACCTGATCAACAGGGATCGGCTGGCCTTTTGGCGTGACTTTCAGCAAGTCACGCAGTGTGGCCACCGGACGCTCGTTTACCAGTTTGGCGTATTTCTTATAATCGTCGTAATCACCGCTGTTGACAGCGGCTTGCAGGGTAGTGACCACGTCCGGGTTATAGGAATGGTATTCGCCACCGTGGACAAATTTCAGCAGGCCGCCCTGATCCAGCGTTTTGCGTTTCAGCCACGCGCGCTTGGACAGGTTCAGTAAGTCCTGTTCGAAGTCGCTGTAACCGGCACCGCCGATACGGCTGACGACGCCGTTAAAGCAGGTGTTGCACAGATCCTTCGCCAGACCGACTGCTTCAAACAGTTTCGAGCAACGGTAAGAGGCGACGGTTGATATGCCCATTTTGGACATGATCTTGTACAGGCCTTTGTTGATGCCGTTACGGTAGTTCAGCATCACTTCACGGTATTTCTTCTCGATGACCTGGGAGTCGACCAGTTTTGCCAGGGTTTCGTAGGCCAGATACGGGTAAACCGCAGTGGCACCGAAGCCAATCAGCACGGCGAAATGGTGCGGGTCACGGGCGCTGGCGGTTTCAACAATGATGTTGGCATCGCATCGCAGGCTTTTTTCAACCAGACGCAACTGCAACGCACCGACGGCCATGGGTGCAGGCAGCGGCAGGCGGTTCGGGGCGATATTGCGGTCAGACAGCACCAGCAGAACCGCGCCGTTACGCACTTTCTGTTCGCCTTCGTCACAGAGTTTCTGGACGAACTGCTCCATATTTTGTTCGGTCGGATCGTACGTAATATCCAGCGTTTCCGCGCGATAGTGTTTGCTGTCGAGTGTGGTCAGCTGTTTAAAGTCAGACCACAGCAGGATTGGCGATTTGAAGCTCAGACGGTGAGCCTGACCTTCGGCTTCGCAGAACACGTTCATCTCGCGGCCGATGCTGGTCGCCAGAGACATCACGTGGGCTTCGCGCAGCGGATCGATTGGCGGGTTAGTGACCTGCGCAAATTGCTGGCGGAAGTAGTCATACACGATACGCGGACGGCTGGAGAGCACGGCAAATGGCGTGTCGTCACCCATGGAGCCGACGGCTTCCTGACCGTTTTCACCCAGTACGCGGATGATCTGATCGAGTTCTTCGCTGCTGTAGCCGAATTGCTTCTGGAAAGTTTCCAGTAAGGTGTCTTCCAGCTCACGGCTGCCCACCTGATCTTCCGGCAAGTCTTCGAACGGCACCAGACGCTGAACGTTTTTCTCCATCCATTGCTTATAAGGATGGCGGCCCTTCAGATCGTTGTCAGTTTCTGCAGAATGGTGGATTTTGCCGCTGCGGGTGTCGATCACCATCAGCTCGCCCGGTCCGACGCGGCCTTTTTCGACCACTTCGTCCGGCTGATAATCCCAGATGCCAACTTCGGACGCACAGGTGATCAGCTTATCTTTGGTGATGACATAGCGCGCAGGACGCAGACCGTTACGGTCAAGGTTACAGGCGGCATAACGGCCATCTGACATCACGATACCGGCCGGGCCATCCCACGGCTCCATGTGCATGGAGTTAAAGTCGAAGAATGCGCGCAGATCGTCGTCCATATCCGGGTTTTGCTGCCAGGCTGGCGGCACCAGCAAACGCATGGCGCGCAGTAAATCCATCCCGCCTGCCAGGAACAGTTCCAGCATGTTGTCCAGCGAGCTGGAGTCCGAACCGGTTTCATTCACGAACGGTGAGGCGTCTTGCAGATCGGGGATCAGCGGCGTTTTGAATTTATACGCACGGGCACGCGCCCACTGGCGGTTACCGGTGATGGTGTTGATTTCGCCGTTGTGCGCCAGATAGCGGAAAGGCTGAGCCAGTTGCCAGCGCGGGACGGTGTTAGTCGAGAAACGCTGGTGGAACAGGCAGATGGCCGATTCCAGACGCAGGTCGGCCAGGTCTAAATAGAAGCGTGGCAGATCCGCAGGCATACACAGGCCTTTATAGATCGTGACCACGTTGGAGAAACTGCACACATAGAAGTCTTTATCCTGAATGCGTTTCTCAATACGGCGGCGCGCCATATAAAGGCGGCGTTCCATGTCACGCGGACGCCAGCCGGCAGGCGCGTTGACAAAAATTTGTTCGATGCGGGGCAGGGAGGAAAGCGCGATTTCACCGAGTACGTCCGGATTGGTCGGAACGTCACGCCAGCCCACCACGGACAGCGTCTCGTTTTGCAACTCTTCTTCAACAATGCGGCGGCTTGCCTCAGCTTCTTTTTCATCTTTGCTGAGGAACAGCATGCCAACGGCATAGTTTTTCGCCAGACGCCAGCCACGTTCTTCAGCAATCATGCGGAAGAAGCGGTCAGGTTTCTGTAAATGAAGGCCACAGCCGTCGCCGGTCTTGCCGTCAGCAAGGATCGCGCCACGGTGTTGCATACGGGCCAGCGCGTGGATCGCAGTACGCACGACCTTATGGCTAGGTTCGCCTTCTATATGGGCGATCAGGCCGAAACCACAGTTGTCCCTCTCTTGGGATTTATCGTACAACATTACGTGAACCTCCCCAGGCTCTGCGAGACTCTCACACCAATCGCGAGCGGGCTTATACACAGAGGTTTGTCCGCAATTTCGCGCACTCTTGCGGTGCGTTGATTGCCCGGACATCTCCGTCAAAGGCCTCTCGTGATGGTTCTCACAAGTGGTGGTTGACTTGTTTTAATGAGGGAGTCTTCAATTACTGCATAAATATGACGAGTTGCTCACCCGTCGAGATTGCTTCCAGCGGACTCCCAACTTAGCGAGAAAGCACAGACAGGTCAAATGGCGATTTAAGTTATATTAAAAGTGATATAAAGAGATTTAATTATTTGAAATATATATGTTTTATGGGGTTTTTGCTGGCATATTTCCGATGGGGGCATGCACGTAAAGTGTGAGCTGACTCACTATGGGGAAAGCGTAAGATCTCCGCACCGTGCTGGCAGGGGCGTAATTACCAGTATTTTATACTGGAAAATACTGTACCCATGCGGTTTGTCACTGTTTTTAACCTGACAGTAATAATGTGTTAGTCCGGTGTTTGTAATAAGAATTATTCATACTGCCACGAATGACTTTATTTGCAGTAATAATGAATAGTTATGCCTGTGCGAAACGCACCGGGAGAGAAAATATTCGGAGGATAAAAGGAAAAAATGTTAGCTGGACGGCAGTTGGCAACGCGTGCAGCCTGATAAAGCCGGCCGATATTAATAATATCACCGCAGATAATAGTCAATAACTCTGCCCTTATTTCCTGCATTGCACCATGACAAGCCCCTGCAAGGTGCATCTCACAAACTTCACGCTCAATTTATCCCCTGCCATCACGCCGGTGAGGTTTTGCGGTATGATTCAGACGACTTCGTTTTAAGGGAAACGTTATGAAGCAAATCCGGGTTTTAGCGCAGTATTATGTCGATCTGATGGTCAAGCTGGGGCTGGTGAGATTCTCACTGCTGCTGGCGTCTGCGCTGGTGGTACTGGCAATGATTGTCCAGATGGCGGTCACGATGCTCCTGCGCGGGCAGGTTGAGAGTATCGACGTCGTTCGTTCCATCTTCTTTGGTTTGCTGATCACGCCCTGGGCGGTTTACTTCCTGTCGGTGGTGGTTGAACAACTTGAAGAGTCGCGTCAGCGTTTAGCGCGTCTGGTCGATAAACTGGAAGAAATGCGCCACCGCGACCTCGAACTGAATCAGCAACTCAAAGACAACATCACCCAACTGAATCAGGAAATCGCCGACCGTGTGAAAGCGGAAGAAGCGCGTCTGGCAGTGGTCGATAAGCTGAAACTCGAAATGCAGCACCGCGAACAGGCGCAGATCGAACTGAGCCAGCAATCTGCATTATTACGCTCTTTCCTCGATGCCTCGCCGGACCTGGTGTATTACCGCAACGAAGACAAAGAATTCTCCGGCTGTAACCGGGCGATGGAACTGCTGACCGGCAAAAGTGAAAAGCAACTGATCGGCCTGACTCCCAACGACGTTTATACTCCGGATATCGCCGAGAAAGTGGTCGAAACCGACGAGAAGGTTTTCCGTCACAACGTTTCCCTGACCTACGAACAATGGCTGGTCTATCCGGACGGGCGCAAAGCCTGCTTCGAATTGCGTAAAGTGCCGTTTTATGACCGTATCGGTAAGCGACACGGGCTGATGGGCTTCGGACGCGATATTACCGAGCGTAAGCGCTATCAGGACGCGTTAGAGAACGCCAGCCGTGAGAAGACCACTTTTATCTCAACGATCAGCCACGAGCTGCGTACGCCGCTTAACGGCATCGTCGGGCTGAGCCGCATTTTGCTCGACACCGAGCTGGACAAAGAACAGCACAGCTACCTGAAAACCATTCATGTCAGCGCGATCACCCTCGGCAATATCTTCAACGATATTATTGAAATGGACAAAATTGAGCGCCGCAAAGTGCAGCTTGATAACCAGCCGGTTGATTTCACCGAATTCCTCTCCGATCTGGAAAATCTCTCCGGACTGCTGGCCCAGCCGAAAGGGCTGAAATTTATCATGGAGCCTGACCTGCCGTTGCCGCGCAGTATTACGACGGACGGCACGCGTCTGCGCCAGATTCTGTGGAATCTGATCGGCAACGCCGTCAAATTCACCCGCGAAGGTGAGATTGTGCTGAGCGTGCATTATGAACCGAACGATATGCTGCGATTTGTCGTGCGCGATTCCGGTCTGGGGATCCCGCAGGATGAGCAGGACAAAATCTTTGCCATGTATTATCAGGTGAAAGATCAGAACGGCGGTAAACCGGCGACCGGCACAGGGATTGGGCTGGCGGTCTCAAAACGTCTGGCACAGGCAATGGGCGGCGATATCACCGTCAGCAGCGTGCCGGGTCAGGGTTCCTGCTTTACGCTCGTCGTACGCGCACCAACGCTGGATTCACCGGCTGACCTGGCCAGTGACGAAGAAGACATGCCCTTACCGGCGCTGCACGTGCTGCTGGTCGAAGACATTGAGCTGAACGTCATTGTGGCGCGTTCAGTGCTGGAGAAGTTAGGTAACAGCGTGGAAGTGGCGATGAATGGCCATGATGCGCTGGAGATGTTCGATCCTGACGAATTCGATCTGGTACTGCTGGATATCCAGTTGCCTGACATGACAGGGCTGGATATTGCCCGCAAGCTGCGCACCGATTACGCCGGACAACGTCTGCCGCCACTGATTGCCCTGACAGCAAACGTGCTGAAAGACAAAAAAGAGTATCTCGATGCGGGAATGGATGACGTGCTGAGCAAGCCGCTGTCTGTTTCCGCGCTGACCGCGATGATTCAGCAGTTCTGGGATCATCAGCCTGACGTTTCCGTAGTGGAAAAGGAGCCCGTAGTGATGAAAGACAGCGAATCGTTGCTTGATACCGCCATGCTTGAGCAGTACATCGACCTGGTTGGGGCGAAACTGATTTATCAGAGTGCGGATATGTTTGAAAAAATGATGCCGGGCTATCTGGCTGTGCTTGATTCCAACATGACGGCACGCGATCAAAAAGGGATTGCCGAGGAAGGCCACAAAATCAAAGGCGCGGCGGGTTCTGTTGGCCTGAAACATTTACAGCAACTGGCACAACAAATTCAGACGCCGACATTGCCAGCCTGGTGGGATAACGTTCAGGAATGGATTGATGAGCTGAAGGCCGAATGGCGCAATGACATCAAAGTATTACGTGACTGGACGGCAAACGCTGAAAAAAAATAACCCCGGCCGAGGCCGGGGTGCGCGAATACTGCGCCAACACCAGGGAAAGAGGTAACCCACGATAGTTTTTAGGGTTCGGTTTTCGCAGGTCTTGGAATTCAGGTTTAAAGTCTAATACATCCTGTAGCAATCAACATAACAAATATAAGCAGAACTGTTACAACATTCATTAAAAACTGTGATGTAGATTAGTCTTTGTCTATACAAAACATCAAGTCTTTATCGCAGGATTTTTGACAGAATACAAATGAAGCATGTTGATGTTGTATTGGCGACATGCAATTTTGCTTATGGAAGTGAACAATAGCAGGCGGTTTTGCAGGTGAATTTGCGACATGCCCGTCTATGAAACCGGTTCTATAAATTGAAAAATTTATGCCAACTTGTTGTAATATATGGTTTAAGTGTGAATTTCAGCGAAATGATCTCTCCGGAGCCAAAAGAGATCTGAAATTTATTTTAAATGAAAAAATTTCACTTAGGTTTATGCGTTTTTTATCTGATAAAAAGGTGCACACCCTGCTGATTTTTTAGGTATCACAGGTGTTGTATTTGACTTAGTGCGTTAACGCATTACGGAATAATTGATGAGAATTTATTCACTTTCACTGATCGGAATCATAAATTAATCTTACGTATCTTTTGTTGATTAGTTTACAAAAATTTTACTTTTTTGCTTAAAAATCAGTCGCAGTGAAAAAAGCAAGAGTTCCTGACTGTTTGACGGAACTCCTTGATGGTAGTGGTTTAATCGGAATTTTTCGTTCTGAATGTAAGCAAAAGTTTCATTGTTATTGCTCAATTGTTAGCAATATTGTGCAGCATTTCGCTAGCCTGATCTTGCAGGTTATTATTGAGATTGATTAGATGGTCGGATGTGTTGTGGAAAGCGCCAAATGAATAAAATTACTCGAAAAGGCCTGTTGCGTACGCCGCTGTTATGGCTAAAACGCGCAGTGATACTGTTACTCTGCTTATGGGTAGCGGGCATTCTTCTTTTTTCTTTTTTACCCGTGCCTTTTTCTGCCGTGATGGTGGAGCGCCAGATTTCCGCGTGGCTGACCGGTGATTTTGGTTATGTTGCACATTCGGACTGGGTGCCAATGAGTGAGATTTCCTCACCAATGGCGCTCGCGGTGATGGCGGCGGAAGATCAGAAATTCCCGACTCATTGGGGATTTGATGTCGATGCTATTCAGTCGGTGCTGGATAAAGACGGCGGAAAAATGCGTGGTGCTTCGACATTATCCCAGCAAACCGCTAAAAACCTGTTTCTGTGGGATGGGCGCAGTTGGGTGCGTAAAGGGCTTGAGGCCGGGCTGACCGTGGGTATTGAAACCGTATGGACAAAACGTCGCATTCTGACGGTGTACCTGAATATCGCGGAGTTTGGTGATGGCGTCTTTGGCGTCGAGCAGGCTGCGCAGCATTTCTTCCATAAACCGGCCAGCCGCCTGACTGCGTCTCAGGCCGCGTTACTGGCCGCAGTGTTGCCGAATCCGCATCTGTTTAAGGTGAATGCGCCTTCTGCGTATGTCATACGCCGTCAGCAATGGATCCTGCGTCAGATGAGCCAGCTCGGTGGTGAGTCTTTCCTGCAAGAGCATAAACTGCATTAGAGCGGATGATGTTTACAGTAAAAAAAGGACAGCCTGAGCTGTCCTTTTTGGTTATAACGTACTGAATTATTTCACGTAGCTATTTAACGTAAGTAAAGGCCGTGGTGACGTGTTTAACGCCGCTCACGCCAGCCGCTATCCCAGCCGCTGACTTACCTTCTTCCTGCGTCACCAGACCCAGCAGGAACACTTCGCCGTTTTCGGTGGTGACTTTGACGTTAGATGATTTAACCGAATCACTGGTCAGCAACTGAGAACGGACTTTGGTGGTGATCCACGTATCCATTGACGCTGTGCCCATGCTGACCGGCTTACCGGTACGGATTTCGTTGTACACTTCCGTTGCGCCTTCAACACCCATCGCAATTTGTTTTGCGCGAGAAGCCATATCCGCCGTCGGCGCCTGACCGGTTAACAGGACTTTACCCTGATACGCAGTCGCCACGATGCGGGCTTCGTCTTTCAGTTGTTTATCTTTACTCACCGCATTAGAGACACGGGCTTCCAGCGTGCTGTCATCAACCTGAGTGCCGACCGTACGTGGGTCAGTCGTTGTTTTTGTTGCGACGCCAGCCGCACCAACTACCGCAGCGGCGACACAGCCTTGTAACAGAAGGGCGCTTAACAATACAGCAAAGAGAGGACTCGCCTTCATGGGATCTCCTTAATCGTCCTGGTGTGGGAACAGCGTGTTATCTATCAGGTCACAGAGACAGTTAACTGTGAGCATATGCATTTCCTGAATGCGGGCGCTGCGATGAGAGGGAATACGGATCTCAACATCATGAGGCCCCAGTAAACCCGCCAGCTCGCCGCCGTCATAACCTGTTAATGCGACAATGGTCATATCACGGGTTACCGCTGCTTCAACGGCTTTGACAATATCACGGCTGTTGCCGCGGGTAGAAATGGCCAGCAGAACATCACCCGCCTGACCTAAGGCGCGGACCTGTTTAGCATAAATTTCTTCATGCAGTCGATCGTTGGCAATCGCAGTGAGCACAATGTTATCTGCACATAATGAGATTGCAGGAAGGCTAGGACGTTCAGTTTCAAAACGATTAATCAGACTGGCGGAAAAATGCTGCGCATTTGCCGCAGAGGTGCCATTGCCGCAGCACAGAATTTTATTGCCGTTAAGCAGCGATTGCACCAGCGTCATCGCGGCGCGGGAAATCGCGTCAGGCAAGGCTTCTGCCGCCGCAATCTGAGTTTGGATACTTTCTGTAAAGCAGACTTTGATTCTATCCAGCACGGGTTTTCGTCCAGTCAGTCGTCGTAATATTTATTCCGCATTGAAGGCATCACGCAGCCATTCTATCTGGCTGCCGGTGATGGCAAAAACATCAAAACGGCAAGATGATGTGTCAAAGCTTGCGTTCTTTCCTGCAAGCCAGAAAGAGGCAGCGCGTAACAGGCGCTGCTGTTTTTGAATCGTCACGCTGGCCGCCGCACCACCAAAACTGGCGTTGCGCCGGTAACGGACTTCAACAAACACCCAGGTTTGCTGGTCACGCATGATCATGTCAATTTCACCGGCACGGCAGGCCACATTGGCCGCCACGAAGGTTAACCCGGCTTTTTCGAGATAGCGTCGTGCAAATGCTTCGTATTTATCACCGCACGCCCGCGTTTTTGACAAAAAAGACTTCATCAGTACGTCCTTGTACCTGTAATGGCTGAGAATTCCGATCTCTGTTGAGCTGTTTCAGTTTTCTCTTAAGAAGAAACTGGCACCAGCGAACCCTGACGGTATTGCAGCCATGGCAATTTACGGTGGATCACGCAGTTGCTATTGGCGCTCAATTCTCCGGTGCTGCCGGAAACCTGGAAGCCAGGCAATGTGCGCATCTGGGAGAAATGATTTGCCAGATTCCAGGCATCGATCCCCATCGCATAGAGACGAACCAGCGAATAGTCGTTACCAAACTTCGCGGCTGCCTGCTGCATCAGCGCAGGGTTACCGCCTGCCAGTAAGGGAATATCGCTAAACTGCACGCCTTCCATTTCGAGACGGTAATCCGGACCGGCACCTGCCTGATAGCTGCGCGAACTGGCGTACACTGAAGGATGCACGCGGCCATTCACGGCCAGATCCAGCATCGGTTTAATCAGCGTCAGTTCACTTTGTGTCGCAACAACGTAGACGGAATCCACTGCGCCACCGGTACTGCCTTGCGTAATCTGTGCATCTGTCGGCGGCGCCGGGATGGTAATGCCACCAATTGTGACACCCTGCGCTTGTGCTGGCGCGGCTGCATCACTGGTGGTGACCGGCGTACCGGTCAGGCGGATACCGCTGCCAATAGAAGAACGCAATTCACCGGCGGAACCGAGACCTTGTTTCAGTACGGTTTGCCCGCCCAGTTTCTGCCATTCGTTAGCAAAAGCCTGCGCGATACGGTCGCCGAAGCTGCCACGCGGCACCAGTAACAGCGGCATACGTTTCTGCTCAGACCACATGTGGCGCGCAGCATCCTGTGCCTCGTCTTCCGGCGAGAGCGCAAAGTAACAGATATTCGGGCTGTTTTTCTCAGTTTCTGGCTGATTGAGCGCTAAAACATTCAGAGGCGTCTGGTCAGAAGCGAGTGCGTTCACCTGATCTTTCAGCAGCGGGCCGACAACCAGCGTTGCGCCATCCTGCTGAGCCTGCGTCAGAAGCGCGGCCAGAGGCTGACCATTGGTATCATACACTTTCACCTGCCCGTTGCTGCTGGCCACGGGCGCAGCGGCTGGGGTTGCGGCAGGCTGAGCCTGGGAAGGATCGGTTTGAGACGCGGTATTTTGCGCGCTGGCGTCCGGTGCAGATGTACTGACGGCTGCGTTCGGGTCTGCCGGCGTCTGAGATTGTGCGTTTGGATCGGTCGGTGCCGTTTGTGCCGCTGGCTGGCTGACCTGACCGCTCATTGCCGCATTAAAACCCTGCTGAATGGCATTCCCGTAAACCTGTGCCGGGCCGCTCATTGGCAGAAACAGCGCAATTTTGCCGGTTGAAGCAGGCTGGAAAGTCAGCACATTATTGAGCTGAGTCGGCAGGCTTTTCGCTGCCGGATTCACCGGATAACGGCGCTGCCAGTCTTTAATCCCGGCTTTCAGTAAATCAGGATCCTGCTTGTTGCTTTGCCAGACGCTGAGTAAATCCAGCCATCCCTGCAGCGTATTTTCATCCGCATTGATCACGATGCTGTTGACGTCCTGTGCGGACATCTGCGTCAGCGCCATCCAGGTGCGGTCAATGTTGTCCTGATGCGGCTGACCTTGTACCAGCGGCTCCTGCGCGATATAGGCGCGGATCACGCCAAGGCTGGTGCGCCCCTGACTGGCATCGATTTGCGCCTGATAATAACGGGCTTTCTGATCGTTGGTCAGATCGTGGGGATCCAACTGGCTCAGACTGGTGGCTGCTGCCGGATAATTTTTCAGCGCAACCTGCACTTCTGCACTGGTCAGTTGCTGTTCGACGGTTTGGGCAGCCGTCAGATTTTGCGGCACTTTAGCCAGCTGTTCCGCCGCCTGAGGCGCTTTGCCTTCGCGTATCAGGGCACGCACTGCAAGCAATTGCCAGTCAGCCTTGTTATCATCACCGCTTTGCTGCGCCTGCTGCAAATAATAGTCAGAGCTGCCGGACGCTGCACCCTGGACACTTTCTGTCGGTGCCTGCGGCGCCTGACCTGAACAGCTGGCAAGAAGCATGGCCACGATGATGGCAGGGAGTAAACGTCCCGAACGGGTACGAAAGGTCATTGAGGAAGGCATTCAGTTTCCAGTGATGTTTTTTTAAGATGCTCAATATTAAATCGGCAATCCGGATGAAACAATGAATCAAGACGATCAAGCAGATATTTCTGCCTCAACGCTGTATATCGTACCGACGCCAATTGGCAATTTAGGAGATATAACCCAACGCGCGCTGGCCGTACTGAACAGTGTAGATTTGATTGCTGCAGAAGATACCCGCCATACCGGATTGCTGCTGCAACATTTCGCGATCACGGCAAAAATGTATCCGCTGCATGATCATAATGAACAGCAGAAAGCTGAGCATTTACTGGCGAAATTGCAGGCAGGCCAGACGATAGCGCTGGTCTCGGATGCCGGTACGCCGCTGATCAATGATCCTGGCTATCACCTTGTGCGTCGCTGCCGCGAAGCCGGTATCCGCGTGGTACCGTTACCCGGTGCCTGTGCGGCGATCACCGCGCTTTGTGCCGCCGGTTTGCCCTCTGATCGTTTCTGTTACGAAGGGTTTCTGCCCGCCAAAACCAAATCCCGTAAAGATACGTTGCAGGCATTGATTGAAGAACCCCGCACGCTGATTTTCTATGAATCCACGCACCGCCTGTTGGACAGTTTGCAGGATATGGTCGAAGTCTGGGGGCCAGATCGTTATGTCGTACTGGCGCGTGAACTGACCAAAACCTGGGAAAATATTCACGGTGCGCCGGTGGGTGAACTGCTGGCATGGGTGCAGGAAGTCGAAACGCGCCGGCGCGGTGAAATGGTGCTGATCGTTGAAGGCCATAAGGTCGATACCGAAGCCTTACCGGCGGAAGCCCTGCGCACACTGGCATTGCTGCAAAAAGAACTGCCGCTCAAAAAAGCGGCCGCGCTGGCCGCCGAAATCCACGGTGTGAAGAAGAATGCGTTGTATAAATACGCGCTTGATGAGCAAGAGGGTGACAAATAGGGCGTAATACCCTATTATCCGCCGCGGAGTTGACCAGACAGTCGCCGCTTCTTTGCCGTCCCTTTCGGGGGAGACAGAAGGAGGGGAGGAAAGTCCGGGCTCCATAGGGCAGGGTGCCAGGTAACGCCTGGGAAGCGCGAGCTTACGACAAGTGCAACAGAGAGCAAACCGCCGATGGCCCGCGCAAGCGGGATCAGGTAAGGGTGAAAGGGTGCGGTAAGAGCGCACCGCGCGGCTGGCAACAGTTCGTGGCAAGGTAAACTCCACCCGGAGCAAGGCCAAATAGGGGTTCACATGGTACGGCCCGTACTGAACCCGGGTAGGCTGCTTGAGCCAGTGAGCGATTGCTGGCCTAGACGAATGACTGTCCACGACAGAACCCGGCTTAACGGTCAACTCCACTCTATATAAAACAATGAGTTGGTGTATTCCTGAGGAATGCACCAACTTTTGTTCCCTTCAGGACACTTTCTGTAAACGATATCTTCCGCTCTTCAGCACCACTTTATAATCCCCAAACACTTTCTGATCCGCACTGGCATAAATTATTTTCTCGCGATACTTCACCATGACTTTTTCCTGCCCCGCGATTTCAGTCACCAGCATGATTTTCGGTACTGAAATTTTCGAAGTCATCTTGGCTGTCATCTGGCCGTATGAGGCATTGGATGCTGACAGGAATTTCACGGCGTCAACCGGTTGCCCCTGATGCATCAACTCAAAATGCAAATGGGGGCCGGTGCTGCGTCCGGTATTACCGGAGTAAGCCACGATGCTGCCCTGTTTGATCTCCTGGCCGGCGACGACATTCACTCTGTTCAGATGCAGGTAGCGGCTTTTCCATCCTTGCGGGTGGCGTACCACCACGTAATTGCCAGCGACGGGATGGTACTTCGCTTCAACGACGATCCCTTTTTCTGTGGCAAACACCGGTGTAAACGGTGGGGCGGCAAAATCGGTTCCCTCATGCTGGGAAAAGCGTCGCAAAAGAGGATGCCAGCGCATGCTGAATGCAGAAGTGATCCGTAAAGGAATGTTCAGTGGTGAGCTAAAATGGGGATAACCTGCGGAGACTTCATTAACCGCTTGCGGATGACTGAGCGATGTTTTTTCTCCGGCGACGATAAATAACATCGCCTGAGAAAAAGTGGCAGGAGGATTTTCATTGTCGGCACGTGCTGCACGCAGCAAAACCATTGTGACGGGGGCATCACTTCCTGCTTTTGCCATAAACGGCAGGAGCAGGATGAAAGGAAATATCCGGCGCATGGTTTACAGCCGCTCAATAAAAAAAATCACCAAACCGGCCATCGAAATTGAAGGACCGAAGGGAATGTAATGTTTTTCAGCAGCTGGATGATTTTCATCCAGAGTCCGGCGCTGGTTCAGCACAGTACAGAGCACATACACCATAATGCCTGAGGCTGCCGACCACATGATCAGTTCCGGAATTTTCTCCATTCCCACCCAGACGGTGATCGCAGCCATTAGTTTGACATCGCCATAGCCCAGCCCCTCACGGCCACGCCATTTTTCATACGCTGCCATCACGGCATAAAGCACAAGCCAGATAATGACGGCACCACAAATTGCCGATCGCGGCCCGATATCCGTAATCCCCAATACTGAGCAGAGTAAGCCACTCCATAACAGCAATGACACCAAACTGTCGGGCAAAATCAGATGATTAAAATCAATTACCGTCAGACTGTAAAGCAGACAGAAATAGAGGAAAAAGCAGCAGATCTGAATTTCTGTAAAATGCGGCAGCCCTGCAATCGCCAGTGCGGCAAAAATGCCCCCGCACAGTATTTCGGAAATCAGATACTGTGCGGAGATTGGACTTTCACAATGACGACACTTTCCCTTAAGCCATAACCAACTCAGAACAGGGATATTGTCTCGCTTCATTACGGAAGCACCACATGCCGGGCAATGAGAAGGTGGCCACCAGAGATTCACTTTAACAGCGTCCGGTTC